>JAICLP010000353.1 GCA_025925475.1 Burkholderiales bacterium
CTCGTGGCGGAACATCGCGCCGCCGGTCCAGACGCGCAGCGGCCGCTCGTACGCGAGGTTGTGCTCGATCGCGGCGCGCACGATACCCGCCGTCGCCTCGGGACGAAGCGTCAGGCTCTCGCCGTTCAACTTGTCCTCGAACGTGTACATCTCGCGCTCGACGACGTCGGTGTGCTCGCCGATGCTGCGCACGTAAAGCGGCGTGGGCTCGACCATCGGCACGCGCAGGTTCCGGTAGCCGTAGCGCTCGAAAACGTTGCGCGCGGTGTCCTCGAAGCGCTGCCACGTGGCCGCCTCGTCGGGAAGCACGTCGTTCATGCCGCGCACGGCCTGCAGTCCTGCTGCCATCGTTCGACTTACGAAGATCGACTTACAAAAAAAGAGACGCCGCTGCGGATCAATGGCGATCGGCTTCGAGTCGCGCCGATCCGCCGGTCGCCGGCTTGACGGCGATCGTCTTCTGCGCCGGCACGAGCGACGACGACTTCGGCTCGCCGCCGTAGGTCGCGCGCACGTAATCGACGACGATCCGCTCGAACTCCTCCGCGATGTGCTCGCCCTTGAGCGTCACCGTCTTCTGCCCGTCGACGTACACCGGCGCCACCGGCGTTTCGCCGGTGCCCGGCAGCGAGATGCCGACATTCGCGAGCCGCGATTCTCCGGGACCGTTCACGACACAGCCCATTACGGCGACGTGCATCGCCTCGACGCCGGGATAGCGCGCGCGCCAGGACGGCATCGATGTGCGCAGGAACGACTGGATGTGGCCGGCAAGCTCCTGGAAGTAGCTGCTCGTCGTGCGCCCGCAACCCGGGCATGCGGTGACCATCGGCGTGAACGAGCGCAGGCCCATCGTCTGCAGAAGCTCCTGCGCGACGATCACTTCGCGCGTGCGCTCGCCGTTCGGCTCGGGTGTGAGCGAGATGCGAATCGTGTCACCGATGCCGTGCTGCAGCAGGATCGCCATCGCTGCGCTCGACGCGACGATGCCCTTGCTGCCCATGCCCGCCTCGGTGAGGCCGAGATGCAGCGGATAGTCGCAGCGCCTCGCGAGCTCCGAATAGACGGCGATCAGGTCCTGCACGTTCGAGACCTTGCACGACAGGATGATCCGATCGCCGGGCAGCCCGAGCGCTTCGGCCTGCGCCGCACTTTCGAGCGCCGAGGCGACGAGCGCCTCGCGCATCACGGCATCGGCGTCGGCGGGCTCGGCCGCGCGCGCATTCTCGTCCATCATCCGCGCGAGCAGCGCCTGGTCGAGGCTGCCCCAGTTCACGCCGATGCGCACCGGCTTGTCGTATTCGATCGCGAGCTCGATCAGCGTCGCGAACTGCGAATCGCGCTTGCTGCCCTTGCCGACGTTGCCGGGGTTGATGCGGAACTTCGCGAGCGCCTGCGCGCACGCCGGATGCTCGGTCAAAAGCTTGTGGCCGTTGAAATGGAAATCGCCGATGAGCGGCACCGTGCAGCCGCTATCGTCGAGGCGCTTGCGTATATCGGGCACCGCGGCTGCGGCATCGGACGTGTTCACGGTGACGCGCACCAGCTCGGAGCCCGCGAGCGAAAGCGCGCGCACCTGCTCGACGGTGGCGGCGATGTCGGCGGTATCGGTGTTCGTCATCGACTGCACGACGATCGGTGCGCCACCGCCGACCTGCACGCCGCCGACATTCACGCGCCGGCTCTTCCGCCGTGCGATGGTCGGCCGCTCGATGTGACCCCCCGACGCTTGCGGCTTCGCCGCTGCGCTGCCCCCCGCGGGGGCGGAACTCGCGCCTTGGGACGGCCCTGCGGCGCTCGTGTTCACTGTAACGAGACGCGCGCGACGTTGCCGCGCGTGTAGGCGGAAAGATCGAGCGACTGCCCGCGGAACGTCACCGCGACCTCGGGCGCATTGCCGAGTGACAGCTCGAGCGGCGGCATCGCGGAGACCGTTTGCGTCATGCCCGCGCCGCCGGTCATCTGCAGCACGACGCGGCCTTTCGCATCCTTCACTTCGGCCCACGACGTGCCCTTGAACGTCAGCACGAGCGGCGCTTCGGCGGCGGGTGCGGCGGCGGCGGATGGCGCGTCCTTCGCTGCCGCGGTATCGGCCGCAGCTGGCGTCGGCAATACGGTGATGCCGCTCGCTGCCGGCGGCGAGGCGGAAGCAGGGGCCGCCGTGTCGGTCGCAGCCGGCGCCGTTTTCGTCACCGGATTCGGCAATGCGGATGCCGTCGCGCCAGGTGCGGCCGCGGTCAACGGCGTTGCCTCGGTCGTGACCGGCGGCGCGGCCCTGTCGTGCGTCAGTGATGTGAGGAGCGCGGGCCAGTGGAACGACGTCCGCGAAAGCTCGTAGTAGCCGACGACGGCGACGATCGCGAGCAGCACCAGCGGAACGAGCCAGCGCGCACTCGATGGCTTCGGCGCGCGCTCGGCGGGAATCTCGCCCATCGGCCGCGGCGACGCGGCGAGCGCCGGCCGTTCGAGTGCGGGGGTGGCGTCGGCTGCCGGCAGCAGCGCGAGCACCGCATCGGGATCGAGGTGCACGAAACGCGCGTAGTTGCGCGCGAAGCCGCGCACGAATGTGCGCCCCGGCAGCCGCTGCCAGTCGTCTTCCTCGAGCGCGATCACCTGGCGCGGCGCGAGCTTCAGTTGGTGCGCGACCGCGTCGATCGTGAGTCCGGCGGTCTCGCGGGCAGCCTTGAGCTTCGCGCCCGCCGTGACGGGGGACCGCGCGCCGGACGCCTGCGTATCGACGACGTCAGCCACGATCGGTGATTCGCGATTCGCCATCGGCTACTCGCATTGGCCGTCGGCGATCGCCTTCGCTTCCGGCGAATCGGGCCAGCGATTCCTGAGCTGTGATTCGTACGAGCGCTCGGCCTCGCGGTCGCCCTGCTTGCGCTCGATGCACGCGCCGAGATACAGCGCCTGCGGCGGCGGCGACGCCTGCTGCATGACCGGCCGCATCCAGGCACGCGCCTCGCCGACGCGCTTGTCGCGATAAGCGAGCAGCGCGAGGTTGTACGCGGCGATCGGGTTGCCCGGCGACACGGTCAGCGCCCTACGCAGGTATTCCTCGCCGCTCTTCGTATCACCGAGCACGATGCTGCACTTGCCGGCATTGATAAGCGCGATCTCCGGCGTCTTGTAGAGCGGATCCTTCAGCACCTGCTCGAACTCCGGAAGCGACTCGCGCGCGCGGCCGGTGCCGCAGAGGAATGCACCCCAGTTCTCGCGAAAGTCGGA
>JAICLP010000208.1 GCA_025925475.1 Burkholderiales bacterium
CCGGGGCATCGGCATCCCGTGGAAGGGCAACTACACGTCGTGGCTCACGCAGAAGGAAGAACGGCTCGAGCGCGAGGCGAAGCAGGAGGCCGCCCGGATCAAGGCGATGCAGAGGGAGCTCGAGTGGGTGCGCACGAACCCCAAGGGCCGCCAGGCGAAGAACAAGGCACGGATCGCGCGGTTCGAGGAGCTGTCGTCGTACGAGCATCAGAAGCGCAACGAGACGCAGGAAATCTTCATCCCGGTCGCCGAGCGGCTGGGCAACGAGGTGATCGAGTTCCGCCACGTGAGCAAGGGCTTCGGCGAGCGCCTCCTGATCGACGACCTGTCGTTCAAGATTCCGCCCGGCGCGATCGTCGGCGTCATCGGCCCGAACGGCGCAGGCAAGACGACGCTCTTCCGGATGATCACCGGCCGCGAGAAGCCCGATTCAGGTGAAGTGGTCATCGGCCATACGGCGCAACTCGCCGTCGTCGATCAGACGCGCGAATCGCTGCCGAACGACAAGACCGCCTGGGAAGCGATCTCGGGCGGCCTCGACATCATCAACGTGGGGCGATTCGAGATGCCGTCGCGCGCCTATCTCGGCCGCTTCAACTTCAAGGGCAGCGATCAGCAGAAGAACGTCGGCCAACTGTCGGGCGGCGAGCGCGGGCGGCTGCATCTCGCCGCGACGCTGCTGAAGGGCGGGAACGTGCTGCTGCTCGACGAGCCGTCGAACGATCTGGACGTCGAGACCTTGCGTGCGCTCGAGGACGCGCTGTCCGAGTTCGCCGGCAGCGCGCTCGTCATTTCGCACGACCGCTGGTTCCTCGATCGGATCGCGACGCACATCCTGGCCGCGGAGGACGACTCGAAGTGGGTCTTTTTCGAGGGTAACTACCAGGAGTACGAAGCCGACAAGAGGAAACGGCTCGGAGAGGAAGGCGCGCGACCGCATCGGCCCCGCTACAAACCGCTGATGCACTAAGCTCGCCCGGAGCATTGCCCGGGCCCCCTGCGTGCTCCATTACCCCATCGCACTTCACGCGCCCGGCCGTTGCCCCGGGCGGGTGGGCCCGCCCAAAGCCGCAGCGCTCCGGCTTTCCGCGGCCCGCGCCGCCAGCGGGGCAGGGAACCGCAGACGAATGAAGAGGTCGGTGGAGAGCGGACAACAAGAATCAAGGAGGCCGGCATGATCAAGTGGGCCATCATCTTCTTCATCATCTCCGTCGTCGCCGGCTTCTTCGGCTTCACCGGGGTGGCGTCGGGGGCGAGGACGATCGCGAAGGTGCTGTTCTTCATCGCGCTCGTCATCTTCCTGATCGTGCTGATCTTCGGCGTCCTGCTCGGCACCCTCGTCTTCTAGCGCCCCGGGCCGCAGGTCCCGGTCGATGATTCGCCCGCCGAGCGGCGGTCGAGCTTCGATCTGTCGTCAGCCGCTGGAGGCGAGGTTTGGTTCGCCGGCGCCGTCATGCTCGCCGGGCGGCACCCACAGCACCTCGATCGTGGCAACGGTGATCCCGGTTTGCTGAAATCCGAGGGCGCGCGACGCTGCGCGCGAGACGTCGGCGACGCGATCGCCGCGGTAAGGGCCGCGGTCGTTGACGCGCAACGTGACGTGCCGTCCATTGTCGTCGTTGGTGACGACGACGATCGTGCCGAGCGGAAGCGACCGATGGGCCATCGTCAGCGCATGCGGATCGAAGCGCTCGCCGCTGGCGGTCTTCCGGCCCGCGAAATCCGCGCCGTACCACGATATCCTGCCGCGCTGCACGTGTGCGTGATTCGCGAGCGCGGCACGTCCGGAAGAAGCGAGCGCATCCATCTGCGACGACGCGAGAGCCATCGGCGCGAGGGCGATCGCTGCGATCAGGTTTCGTGTACGCATTTCTGCGGAGCCTGCTGGGTCGGGCGGACTCACGATGGAGAAATGATTCAACGGCGAGGTTCCCGCGACGCCGGGGCATCCCTTCGCAAAATAATGTGGTGCGATGTCCGACGTCGCCGGCCGGTGACGCGAGAACGAGGTGTGTGCCGCACGTGCATCGCGCGGCGCGCACGATGAAGGCGTCAGCGTGCGAGCAATCGGCGCAGGATCTCGTTCACCTGCGCGGGATTCGCCTTGCTCTTCGACGCCTTCATCACCTGGCCGACCAGCGAATTGAAAGCCTTCTCCTTGCCGGCGCGAACTTCCGCGACGATCGGCGCATTCGCGGCGAGCACATGTTCGACGAGCGCTTCGATTGCGCGCGCGTCGGAAATCTGGCGCAGGCCGCGTCGTTCGATGATCGCGTCGGCATCGCCTTCGCCCGCCCACATCGCATCGAACACGTCCTTCGCGATCTTGCCCGATACCGTCCGGTCGGCGACGCGTCGAAGCAGACCGGCGACGTCTGCAGGCGATACCGGCACCGCGGCGATGGCGACATCGGCGCGATTGCGCGCCGCCGCGAATTCGCCGAGCACGAAGTTGGCGACGAGCTTGTGCGAGGCGGTGTCCGCCGCGGGCAGCGCCTTGCACACGCCGTGGTAATAATCGACGAGTTCGCGTGATGCGGTGAGCTGCGCCGCATCGTAATCGGTGATGCCGTGCTCGGCGACGAGCCGCGAGCGCATCGCCTCGGGCAACTCGGGCATCGCGCTGTGAATCCGCTGGATCCATGCATCGTCGATCGTGAGCGGCGGCAGGTCGGGGTCGGGAAAATAACGGTAGTCCTGCGCATCTTCCTTGCTGCGCATCGAGCGCGTCTCGCCGCGATCGGGGTCGAACAGGCGCGTCTCCTGAACGACGCTTCCTCCGTCTTCGATCAGCTCGATCTGGCGCCGCGCTTCGTACTCGATCGCCTGGGCCAGGAAGCGAAAGCTGTTGAGGTTCTTGATCTCGCACCGCGTGCCGAGCGCACCGCCGGCGCGCCGCACCGACACGTTCGCATCGCAGCGGAAATTGCCTTCCTGCATGTCCCCGTCGCAGATGCCGATCCAGGTGACGAGCGAATGCAACGCCTTCGCGTACGCGACCGCTTCAGCGGCGCTTCGCATGTCGGGTTCGGACACGATCTCGAGCAGCGGCGTGCCTGCGCGATTGAGGTCGATGCCGCTGACCCCGCCAAGCTCCGAAGGCAGTCCTTCGTGCAGCGACTTTCCCGCGTCCTCCTCGAGATGCGCCCGCGTGAGGCGAACGTGCTTCTCGCCGGCGTCGGTGGCGATCGTCACGGCGCCGCCGCGCACCACGGGAATTTCGTACTGCGAGATTTGATAGCCCTTCGGCAGGTCGGGATAGAAGTAATTCTTCCGTGCGAAGACGCTGCGGCGGTTGATCGCACCACCCACGGCGAGACCGAAGCGAATCGCGCGCTCGACCGCGCCGCGATTCAATACCGGCAGCACGCCGGGCAGCGCGATGTCGACGGCCGACGCCTCGGTGTTCGGCGCGGCGCCGAATGCCGTGGACGCGCCGGAGAAGATCTTCGACGCCGTCGAAAGCTGTGCGTGCGTCTCGATGCCGATGACGATTTCCCATGTCATGGCGACAACCCCTCGCCCCGGCCCTCTCCCCCAGATGCCGGTGAGGGGCTTTGCAAATGCCAGCCCGTCACCTGCTGATACCGATGCGCGACGTTCAGCATCCGCGCCTCGTCGAAGTAATTGCCCTGGATCTGCAGCCCGATCGGCAATCGATCCGGCGTGAAGCCGCACGGAATCGACATCGCCGGCATGCCGGTCAGGTTCGCGGCGATCGTGAAGATGTCGTTCAGGTACATCTGCACGGGATCGTTCGTCTTCGCGCCGATCGCGAACGCGCAGGTCGGCGCGGTGGGACCGACGACGATGTCGCACCGCTCGAACGCACGCGCGAAATCCTGCGCGATCAATCGCCGCACCTTCTGCGCCTGCAGGTAGTACGCGTCGTAATAGCCGTGCGACAGCACGTACGTGCCGACGAGGATGCGCCGCTTCACTTCCGCGCCGAAACCCTCCGCGCGCGTGCGGCAATACATCTCGGTCAGATCGCGGTATTGCGCAGCCCGGTGACCGTAGCGCACGCCGTCGAAGCGCGACAGGTTCGACGACGCTTCCGCTGGCGCGATCACGTAATAGACGGGTACCGCATGCTTGACCATCGGCAGGTCGACATCGACGGCCGTCGCGCCGAGGGCGCGCAGTTCTGCGATGGCGGCCTCGACCGCAGCAATCACCTCACGCTCGATGCCGCTCGCGAAATATTCGCGCGGAAGTCCGATGCGCAGCCCTTCGAGCGGACGCGTGGCCGAAGCGGCGGCGAGCAAGCGCCGGTAATCTTCGGCCGGCCGGTCGAGCGACGTCGCGTCGCGCGCGTCGTGGCCGGCCATGGCAGCAAGCAGCAACGCGCAATCCTCGGCGGTGCGCGCGAATGCGCCAGGCGTGTCGAGGCTCGACGCGAACGCGATCAGACCGTAGCGCGAGCAGACGCCGTACGTGGGCTTGATGCCGCAGATGCCGGTGAGCGCCGCCGGCTGGCGAATCGACCCGCCGGTGTCGGTGCCCGTCGTCGCCGGTACCAGGCCGGCCGCGACCGCTGCCGCCGATCCGCCGGAGCTGCCGCCCGGCACGCACTGGGCGCTCCAGGGATTGCGCACCGGACCGAAGTACGAGGTCTCGCTCGACGAGCCCATCGCGAACTCGTCCATGTTCGTCTTGCCGACGAGCACGGTGCCGGCTTCGCGGAGCTTCGCCACGACGTGCGCGTCGTACGGCGCGACGAAATGCTCGAGCATCCGCGATGCGCAGGTCGTGCGCAGCCCGGCCGTCATGAAGACGTCCTTGTGCGCGATCGGGATGCCGGTCAGTGGCTCGGCATCGCCGCGCGCGAGCGCACTGTCGGCGGCGCGAGCCTGCGCCAGCGCGCCGTCTGCATCGACGGTAATGAACGCGTTGATCGCCTGCGACGCGGCGATGCGTGCGAGCGTCTCCTGCACGAGCTCGACGCTCGACGTCTCGCGCGCCCGAAGCGCTCGCGCCAGCTCGCCGATCGTCATTGCGAATCCCCGGGCGCTTGCGGCGTACTCGACGATGTTCGTGCTTCGCACTCACGTGCTTGCCCTCGGGACGGCCCATGGGGCTCGCGCGCTGCGCTGCCCGCCAAGGGGGCGGAATTCGCGCTTTGAGGCGGCTCTGCAGCGCTCATTCCAGGACCTTCGGCACCAGATAGAGTCCGTCCGCGACGGCGGGCGCCTGCGCCTGATAGAGTTCGCGCCGGTTCTCGGCGGTCACGACGTCGTCGCGAAGCGGCATCATCACGTCCTGCGCATGCGCCATCGGCTCGATGCCGGCCGTGTCGATCGACTGCAGCGCGTCGATCAGGCCGAAGATCGCATCGAGCTTGTCGCGGACGTCGCGCGCTTCGTCGTCGGCAACGTCGATCCGGGCAAGACGCGCAAGCCGCGTCACGTCGTCAGGCGAAAAGCTCATGGGCAGCGAACGATGGCGGCGGGATGTTCGATCTTCCCCAAAAGACCGCCGCGCGATCGAATCGGGATGGGACTGGATTTTCCGCGATGCGGCGCCGCGCGTTCGACAGGCGCGCAAAAGTCGAATCCGCCCTCGAAAAAACCGCGTCGAATCAGTGCGGAAAGCGAGTCGGCTTAGGTTATCATAACGGCCATTTTGAAGCGGTGAGGCGTCAAGCTCCGCGCGCACGCGTTCGCATCGCCACCTCCACATCCTTTCATGTTCGATTCCTTCAAAGGCTATTTCTCGAGCGACCTCGCGATCGACCTCGGCACCGCCAACACGCTGATCTACGTGCGCGGCAAGGGCATCGTCCTCGACGAACCCTCGGTCGTCGCGATCCGCCAGGAAGGCGGACCGAACGGCAAGAAAGTGATCCAGGAAGTCGGCCTCGCGGCGAAGCAGATGCTCGGGC
>JAICLP010000172.1 GCA_025925475.1 Burkholderiales bacterium
GCGAGGACTCGACGAAGTCGGCCTCGGGATACCGTCCGGACTCTGAGCACCGGTCGAGGGCGCCAATCTCATTGCCGGAGACGAAGCTCCAAGCGCTATGCGGCGACCCTCTCCCGGATTCCGTCGACAGCCATTCTCCGAGTCACCCGATGAGTGGGCAACATACAAGCGCGCCGGGCCGCCCCAAGCGCGAATTGCGCCCCCTCGGGGGGCAGCGCAGCGGCGAAGCCGCGAGCGTGGGGGCCCGATGAGCGTTGCACTGCTCATCGACTTCGGCAGCACGTATACGAAGCTGCGCGTGCTCGATTGCGACGCGGGCACCGTGATCGCGAATGCCCAGGGACCGTCGACCGTCGAGCGCGATGTCAACGTCGGCCTCGACACCGCGCTGTCGAGGCTCGCGACCTCCGGGCGGAGCTTGCCGCCATTCACCTATCGGCTCGCGTCGAGCAGCGCCGCCGGCGGCTTGCGGATGGCGACCGTCGGACTCGTACGCGAGCTCACGGCCGAAGCGGCGCGCCAGGCCGCGCTCGGCGCAGGTGCGAAGCTCGTCGGCAGCTTCGCTTACCGGCTCACCGCAAGCGACTGCGCGAAGATCGTCGAGCTTGCGCCCGACATCGTTCTGCTGTGCGGTGGCACCGACGGCGGCAACGACTCCGTGATCCTGCATAACGCCGGCGTGCTCGCGGCGAGCTCGCTCGCGTGTCCGTTCGTCGTCGCCGGCAATCGCGAAGCAGCCGACGAAGCGATGGCGCTGCTCGCAGACGCCGGCAAGCCGGCGACGCTGACCGACAACGTGATGCCGGCGCTCGATCGGCTCGACATCGAGCCGGCGCGCGCTGCGATTCGCAGCATCTTCATGCATCGGATCGTTCATGCGAAAGGGATCGACAAGGCCGCGGCGCGGTTCGACGCCGTGCTGATGCCGACACCCGCCGCAGTGCTCGAAGGCGCAAGGTTGCTCGCAGATGGGACGCCGACGGTTCCCGGGCTCGGTCCGCTGATCGTGATCGATCCGGGCGGTGCAACGACCGACGTGCATTCGATCGGCGACGGGGAACCCACCGAGGCGGCCGTGATCCGTCAGGGATTGCCCGAGCCTTATGCGAAGCGCACCGTCGAAGGCGATCTTGGGATGCGGATCAATGCCGCCTCCATTGCAGCCGCGATTGGCCCCGAGAAGCTCGCGGCCGATGCTGGAATGTCCCTGGCACGCGCGCAGGCGCACGTCGATCGGTTGAGCGCCGACACCGCGTTCCTGCCCGCTACCGAGTCCGAGATTCGTTGCGATCGTGCGCTCGCCCGCGCGGCGATTCGCATCGCGATGCTGCGCCATGCGGGCCGGCGCGAGACCGTCTACACGGCGCAAGGTCCGGTGCAGGTACAACACGGCAAGGACCTCGCCGACGCGGCGCTGATCATTGGCACCGGCGGCGTGCTCGTGAATGCGGCCGATCCCGCATCGCTGCTCGGCGCTGCCTTCGCCGACGACGCGGACCCACAGTCGCTGCGGCCGCGCCGCGCACGACTCGCGGTCGACCGCGAGTACCTGCTCTACGCGGTCGGCCTGCTCGCGCAGGTCGACGCCGACGCCGCGCTGCGTCTCGGCACGAACAACCTGCACGAACTCGATTGCGGCGTTCTGGCATGAACGACTTGCACGAGCTCGAATGCGGAGGCCTGGCATGAACGACATTGCGAACCGTGCGATGCTGCAGCATTCACTGCGCGAAACGGCAATTCCGTGGGACGAATTCGCGCGGATGCGCAAAGCCAATCTCGCGCGCTGGCCCACGGGCGCACGCGTCGATCTCGACGAAGCGGTCGCCTATCACCGGGCGATGCCGTCACACAAGCGACTCGCCGACGTGATGCGTCGTGCACATGCGGAGCGGCGCTGCCTCACGCAACCGCGCGGGGGCTTCGCGACGCCCGCGATGCAAAGGCATCTGATGGTGACCCTCGATCGCGAGGGACTCGCCGACATCGTGCCGACCACCACCGACAGCTACACGCGCAACGAGCAGTTCGCCGCGGCGCAAAAAGGTCAGGAGGAGTCGGAGCGCCTCGGCCGATCGCTGCTGAACGGCTTTCCGATCGTCAACAACGGCGTCGACGTGTGCCGCGGCCTGATCGAAGCGATCGACAAGCCGACCATCATGCTCACGGGCACCTCGATGCCGAAGCTCACGTCGGAGATCGGCTTTGCGGGCGGCTACGGCGGCTACCTGGGCTCCGGCATCGCGTACACGACGTCGTACATCAAGGAGATGCCGATCGAGGAGGGCATCCGCAACTACCAGTACCTCGATCGGCTCGCGGCGCTTTATGCGGAACACGGCGTCGAGCTGCACCGTCGTCAGCCGGGATTTCTCACCGGCACGAACATTCCGCCGTGCATCGCCATCGCGATTGCCGTGCTCGATTGCCTGCTCGCTGCCGCCCAAGGCGTTCGCAACTATGGACTGGAGCTCGCGCAGACGCTGCATCTCGTCCAGGATGCGGCCGCGATCGCCGCCTGCGGGACGCTGGTGCAGGAGTACCTGGCGCGCAGCGGCTATCGCGATGTGTTCACGCCGGTCACGTCGCTGCACTGGATGGGCGCGTGGCCGAAGGACGACGCGCAGGCGGCGGCGCTGCTGAGCTACGGCGGCACGCTGGCTGCGATCGGCGGTGCGGTCAGCGTGACGACGAAAAGCACGCACGAGGCCGAGGGCATTCCGACGCCGCAGGCGAATGCGGAGGGATTGCGCATCACGCGCATGGCGGTCTACTGCGCGCGCGGCATCCGCCTCGATGGATTGCCCGAGTACGAGGCGGAGAAGGCGTTGATCGCACGCGAGGTGCGCGCGATCGTCGACAAGGTGCTGGAAATGGGCGATGGCGACGCCGCGGCCGGCACGGTGCGCGCTTTTTCGGCCGGCGTCCTCGACGTTCCGTGGTCGCCGAACCGGCATGTGAGGAGCCGTGTCATGCCGGCCCGCGACGCAGCCGGCTACATTCGCATACTCGACCCGGCCGGTTTACCGTTGCCGCGCGACGTGCTCGACATTCACCGCTCGGGACTCGAAGCGCGCGCCGCGAAGGAGGGCATCGCCTGCGACCGCGAGCTCGCGATACGCAGCGTCTACGAGATGTCCGAGCCGCTGTCGGTGCTGCAGGCCGATCGTCCGAGCGGGCCTTAGCCATGCGCGCCATCGCCATCGATCGCTTCGGCGATCCCGAGGTTCTCGGGCTCCACGATATCGCGCTGCCCGCGCCGCAAGCCGGTGAAGTGCGCGTGCAGGTCGCGTTCGCCGGCATCAATTACATCGACGTCTACATGCGCAATGGAACCTATGCGCGCTCGGCCACGTATCGGACGCCGCTGCCGATGGTGCTCGGCATGGAGGGCGCCGGCACGGTGGACGCGGTGGGCGAGGACGTCCGCGACCTCGCGATCGGGCAGCGCGTCGCGTGGTGCATCGTGCGCGGTGCGTATGCGCAGTACGCCGTGGTGCCCGCGTGGAAACTCGTGCCGGTGCCCGATGCGATTGCGCTCGACATCGCATGCGCGCTGATGCTGCAAGGCTCGACCGCGCATTACCTGACGCATTCCGCGTATCCGCTTGCCGCCGGCGATACCTGCCTCGTGCACGCAGGTGCGGGCGGTGTCGGACAGCTCCTGATCCAGCTCGCGAAGCGGCGCGGCGCACGCGTGATCGCGACCACGGGCTCGCGGGAGAAGGCCGACATCGCGCGCGAGCGCGGAGCCGACGAGGTGATTCTCTATCGCGACACCGATTTCCGCGAAGCCGTCATGCGCAGCACGCGTGGCCACGGTGTCGACGTGGTCTACGACTCGGTGGGCCGCGACACGATTGCGCGCAGCATCCGGTGCCTGCGCCGGCGCGGCCTGTGCGTGCTGTTCGGCGCAAGCTCCGGCAGCGTCGACGCCGTGTCGCCGCTGGAGCTGGCCGAGGCCGGCTCGGTGTTCTTCACGCGGCCGCATCTCGCCGATTACCTGCGTGACGCGCAGGAAGTGCGCCAGCGCGCGAACGATCTGTTCGCGGCGTGCCAATCGGGTGAGTTGATGGTGGCGATCGATCGCACGCTGCCTTTCGCGGAAGCGGCCGACGCACATCGGCTGCTCGAATCGCGTGCGACGCGGGGGAAACTGCTGCTCGCCGTCGCGCAGGATTGATGCGCGCGCGCGTCAGCCGCGCGTCATCACGTCTCCGCCTGTCCCTCGCGCAGCACCTGCGGGCCTTGCGCCAGTAGCTTGCGCCGCTGCAGCAGGTGGCGCAGCAGCGGGAACAACAGCGCGACGATCGCGAGCGCGATCACGGTGCCGCTGATCGGGCGGCGGAAGAATACCGTCCAGTCGTTCTGGAAGCTGATCATGCTGGTCATGAATGACTGCTCGGCGAGCGGGCCGAGGATCACGCCGAGCACCATCGGCGCGACGGGAAAACGAAAGCGCTCGAACAGGTAGCCGAGCACGCCGAAGATCATGATCAGCCACAGGTCGGTGATCGTGTTGCGCGCCGAGTAGGCGCCGATGACGCAGAACAGGATCACGAACGCGGCGGTGATCGCCTCCGGCAGGTAGAGCACCTTGATCAGGAGCTTGATCGTGAAATAGCCGAGCAGGCACATGCCGATCACGCTCAGGAACATCGACGCGAAGATCGAGTACACCATCGTGCTCTCGCGCGCGAACACCATCGGGCCCGGTTGCAGGCCGTGCAGCAGGAACGCGCCGAGGATCACCGCGGTTGCGCCGCTGCCCGGAATGCCGAGCGTGAGCAGCGGCACCATGTGACCGCCGACCGTGGCGGTCGACGCGACCTGCGGCGCGACGATGCCGTCGGGAATGCCGGTGCCGAGCTCCTTGCGCCGCGCGCCGTACTGGCTTTCGACGCCATACGAAACGAACGAGGCGATCGTCGCGCCTGCGCCGGGCACGATGCCGCACAGCACGCCGACGAGTGAGCTTCGCGCGAACGTCGAGCGCAATTGCCAGAGCTCGCGCGGTGACGGAATCTTCGTGGCGATCTTGCCGCCGGCCGCCTGCAGCGGCGACGACGTGAAGCCGAGCTCGAGCCTGCTCAGCACTTCGCCGACGCCGTACGCGCCGACCATCACGGTCAGGTATTCGATGCCGTCGCGCAGCACGGGGATGCCGAACGTGAAGCGATCGACGCCCCACGTGTCGTCGACGCCGACGGTCGCGAGCAGAACGCCGACGAACAGGCTGATCAGCGCATTGACGAGCGAGCCGCCGCCGAGCGCAACGACGCTCGTGAAGCCGAACATCACGACGGCGAAATATTCGGGCTGGTCGAAGCGCAGCGCGAAATGCGCGAACGGCACCGCGAGGCTCACCGCGACGATGCACGTGATGAGCCCGCCGGTGAGCGCCGCGAACAGCGTCCAGCCCAGCGCCTTCGCCGGCTCCCCCTTGCGCGCCATCGTGAAGCCGTCCCAGAGCAGCGGCACGTCGATCGGCTCGCCCGGAATGTGGAACAGGATCGACGTGAACGCGCCGCCGTACGTGCCCGAGATGTACATCGCGGTCAGCAGGATGATCGACGTCGTGATGTCCATGCCGTAGGTGAACGGCAGCGCGAGCACGACGCCCATCACCAGCGTGAGCCCGGGCAGCACTGCGACCAGCATGCCGACGACGAGGCCGACGATCAGCGCGACGAGGTGCGGACCGGCGAAGACGTGGATGAATCCGGTGCCGAGGTTGTAGAGGATTTCGAGCATTGGGCGTTGCGCCTCAGCGGATACCCATGAGGCGCATCAGGAATATCGAAACGTCCGAGAACGGCGGCGAGCCGATCGGCAGCGACACGTAGACGATCTTCATGAAGACGTACATGAAAACGAGCGTGCCGCCGAGGCTGGCCCCCACGGCGACCCCGATGCGGCGATAGCGTCCGACCAGGATGAACGCCAGCATGAACGCGAACGTGTCGAGGAAGAATCCGAGCGTGTCGAACAGCACGACGTAGCCGAGGCAAAGCACGATGCCACCCAGCAGCAGCAGCGGGTAGCGTTTCTCCGGCTCGCCTTCGGGTTCACCGCCGAGTTGCGCGGCCGGCGCGCCCTCCGTCGGCTGATCGAACACGTCGTCGGGCTCGCGCCGGCGTCCGAGCAGCGCGCGGCCGATGCCGACTGCGCAGACCAGCATGAGCAGGACGAGGAACATCTTGGGCCAGAAGTCGGGACCCAGCTGATCGCCGGTGCCCGGCGCACTGATGCCCTGCGCGACCCTGAAGAAGTAGCCGGATACGGCCAGCGTGACCCAGTACGGCAGGCTTTCCTTGAGCTTGGCGATCATTCGCAATCCGTGAACGATGGATGCTGCGACAGCAACGAAGCGGACCGGCTCCGGCCACCGGTCCGCCTGCGCACGGAAACGTTCAGTCCTTCGCCTGCTTCATTCCGGTCAGCTTCATGACCTTGCGCGCGTCGTCGAGCCAGCCCTCGAGAAACTTGAACGCCTGGTTGCCCGGCATGTAGCTGTCGGGGTCGCCGTACTGCGTCTTGAGGAAGTCCTTGTACTGCTGGCTCGCGGCGATCTTGGCAATCGCGTCTTCGAGCACCTTCACCTGCTTCGGATCGGTGCCCTTCTTGACGACGATGATTCGCACCTGCGGCAGCGTGATGTCCATGCCGAGCTTGCCGCTGACCGGCACGTCCTCGAACGGCGCGAACGGCTTGTCGTAGAAGAAGAGCACCGGACGGATCTGCTTGTTCGACAGGAAGCTCTTGACGTCGCCCGGCTGCTCGTACAGCAGATCGGTGTGCCCGGCGATGACCGCGGTGTAGCGCTCGCTCGGCTTGTACGGCACGGCCTGCAGTTTCA
>JAICLP010000155.1 GCA_025925475.1 Burkholderiales bacterium
CAGGCGATGCTGAAGAAGTTCGAGCCGAAGGGCATCGAGGCGCTCGCATGGGGCGAGAACGGCTTTCGCAACATGACCAACAGCAAGCACCCGGTGACGGAGCCGTCCGATCTCAAGGGCCTCAAGATGCGCACGATGGAGAATCCGGTGCACATCCAGGCGTACAATGCGTTCGGAATCATTCCGACGCCGATGGCGTTCACCGAGGTGTACACGGCGCTGCAGCAAGGTACCGTCGATGGACAGGAGAATCCGCTGTCGGTGATCGAGGCGGCGAAGCTCGATCAGGTGCAGAAGTACCTGACGCTCACGCGTCACGTCTATTCGCCGGCACTGATCCTGATGAGCAAGGCGCAGTGGGACAAGCTGTCGCCGGCCGACAAGCAGGCGTTCCATGAAGCGGCGATCGAAGCGGTGAAGGCCAACCGCGCGCGCATCGACTCCGACGAAGCGAAGGCGGTCGCCGATCTTCGCGCGAAGGGGATGCAGATCGTCGAGCATCCCGACGAGGCGAAGTTCGAGCAGGTGCTCGGGCCCACGTTCAAGGAGTTCGGGAAGAAATTCGGGCAGGAAAATATCGACCGGATCCGCAATTACAAGTAGCCGCTGCACCGACACCGGACGTCGGCTTCCCCTCGAGCCAATTGCGATGACGCCATTACCGCCTTCGGCACGCCTTTGGCAGCTCGCTACGGGCCACTTCCTGCCGCGCTGCCTGCACGTCGTTGCCGAACTCGGCGTCGCCGATCATCTTGACGAAACGCCAATGACGGCCGTAGCGCTCGCTGTCGCAGCGGGTGCGAATGCGGATGCGCTCGAGCGTATGCTGCGGCTCCTCGCCGTCGCCGGCATCTTCGAAGCGCGCGGCACTTCCTGGGCGCATACGCAACTGTCGCGGCTGTTGCGCAGCGACCATCCGCAATCGATGCGTCCGTTCGTGCGGATGATCGGCGGTCGCATGCAGTGGGCCGCCGCAGGGGAACTCCCGCATGCGGGGCGCACGGGAGAGGCCGCCGTCGAGAAGCTCGCCACCGGCGGCCTGTGGGCGTACTTCCGCGATCATCCCGAGCAAGCGCGCATCTTCGATGCTGCCATGACGGGGAAAGCGGACGCGGAAATCCGCGCGCTTCTGCCGGCGTTCGATTTCTCGCGCTATGGCGTTATCGCCGACGTGGGCGGCGGGCGCGGGCACATCCTCCGTGCGATCCTCGACGCCACATCGGGTGCAGAGGGCGTTCTCTTCGATCAGCCGTCCGTCGTCGGCGCACTCGAGGCCTCGCCGCGGATGACGTTGCGCGGCGGGGATTTCTTCAACGACGCACTGCCGGAGGCGGACGCGTACCTGCTGAGCAACGTCCTGCATGATTGGCCGGACCGCGAAGCGGCGAACATCCTGCGCGCCGTCAGGCGCTCCGCACCGCATCACGCGCAGCTCCTCGTGCTCGAATCGCTTTTGCCGGAAGGGCCGGAAGCGCATCACGCCAAGGTGCTCGACATCGTGATGCTGGCGCTCACCGGAGGCCGCGAGCGCACGCAGCGCGAGTACCAGGCGTTGTTCGAAGCCGCCGGATTTCGCCTTGATCGTGTCGTTGCGACGGCCGGTCCGTTCTCGGTGATCGTCGGTGCGCCGACGTGATGCCGGGTCATCGATAACCGAACAGATTCGGCAGCCCCGACGACAGCACCGGAAACAGCGACAAAAGGGCCAGCACGGCGAGCTGCGCCCACAGGAACGGCCACAGCTCCTTGACGAGCCGCGCGAGCGGCACGCGCGCGACGATCGACGTCACGAACAGCAGGCCGCCGACCGGCGGCGTGATCATCCCCATCGTCAAATTGACGATCACGACGATGCCGAACTGCAGATCGTCGATGCCGAGCGCATGCGCGATCGGCGCGAGGATCGGCACCAGCACTACGATGCCCGGCAGCGGCTCGATGAAGATGCCGAACGCGAGCAGCAGCACGTTCACCGCGAACAGGAACGCGAGCGGCGGCAACTGCATGCCGACGATCCAGTCGGTGAGGTTCTGCGGCACGCGCGACACGGTGAGCACCCACGCGAACGCCGCCGACATGCCGACGATCAGCAGCACCGACGCCGTCATCAGCGCCGAGCGCGCCAGAATCGACGGCAGCATTCGCCATTGCAACGTCCGGTAGATCACGCGGCCGGCGAACAGCGCGTAGAACACCGCGACGACCGACGCTTCGGTCGGCGTGAAGGCGCCCGACGCAATGCCGCCGAGAATCAGCACCGGCAGCACGAGCGCCGGAATGGCCCGCCACGTGTTGCGCAGATAGTCGCGCCAACCGAGGCGTACGTTGGCACCCCGATAATTGCGGCGCACCGAGATCACGTGATTGATTGCCGCCATCGCGATCGCGATCAGGATGCCCGGCACCACGCCCGCAATCAGCAGTCCGACGAGATTCACGTCGGGATAGGCGAGCGCGTAGATGATCACGCTGATCGACGGCGGAATGATCGGCCCGAGGATCGACGTCGCCGACGTCAGGGCCGCCGCGTAGCCTGCGTCGTAGCCATCGTCGCGCATCATCCGGATCATGATCGCGCCAGGCCCCGCGGCATCCGCCAGCGCGGAGCCGGAGATGCCCGAGAAGAACGTGAGCGTCAGGATGTTCGTATGGCCCATGCCGCCGCGAAAGCGGCCGACGAACTGCGACGCGAAGCGCAACAGCACCGCGGACAGCTCGCCGCCCGTCATCAGCTCGGCGGTGAGGATGAAGAACGGCACCGCCTCCAGCGCGAAGAGATCGATGCCGGAAAAGACGTACTTCGGCAGCGCGACGAGCGGCACGTGCTGCCAGAGCATCGCGGCCAGCGCACCGCCGCCCAGCGCGAATGCGACCGGCACGCCGAGCGCGAGCAACACGATGCACGCGACGAAGAGGACGGTTACCACGGCAGTGCCGGGCGGCGCTGCATCCTAAAGCTTCGCGGCATCGGCGTCGAATTCGCCGTCGCCCAGCAACTCGCGCCGCGCGATGTAGCCGCGCGCCATCACGACGAGATGAACCAGCATCAAGGCCGATCCGATCGGCATGGCGAGGTAGATCGCGCCGATGGGCCATTCGAGAACCGGCGTCGTCTGCGCCCACGTGAGGATCGCGTAGCGAATGCCGACGACGATCATCACGCAGAAGAACAATGCAAGCAGCGCGAAGACCGCCGCGCGAATCATTGGCGCGAACCGCGGCGCAAGCTGCTCGAGCGTGTCGATGCCGATGTGGCCGCCATACCTCATCACGAGCCCGGCGCCGAGGAACGTGAGCCAGACCATCGTGTAGCGCGACGCCTCCTCGACCCAGAGGATCGAGTGATCGGTGAGAAAGCGCAACGCAACGTTCGCGAACACCATCAGCGCCATCGCAGCGAGCAGCACGACGACGAGCGCGCGGTTGACGGCAAGCAAGTGGCGGTCGAAGGTTGCGAGCATCGGCATGTCCCGGATTGGCGCCGCGATTCTCGCACGCGGAAGTGCAGAACGCCGGCGCATCGCTCGGCCCTTCGTATAATCGCCGCTGCTCGATCACATATCGCCCGATCGCTTACATGACGACAACCGCGGCGTCGAAGCGCCCGCTCGCCGGGATCCGCGTGCTCGAGATGGGCGCGCTGATCGCCGGCCCATTCTGCGCGAAGATCCTCGCCGAGTTCGGTGCCGACGTCGTCAAGATCGAGCCGCCCCGCACCGGCGATCCGTTGCGCGCGTGGCGCTACGTCGAGGACGGCACGTCGCTGTGGTGGCATGTGCAGTCGCGCAACAAGCGATCGCTCGCGGTCGACCTGCGCAAGGCGGAGGGCCAGGCGATCGCGCGGGCGCTCGCGCTTCGCGCCGACATCCTCGTCGAGAACTTCCGTCCCGGGACCCTGGAAGCCTGGAATCTCTCGTACGAGTCGCTCGCCGCGGTGAATCCCGGGCTCGTCATGGTGCGCGTTTCAGGCTACGGCCAAACCGGTCCGTATCGCGAGCGGCCCGGCTTTGGCGTGATCGGCGAGGCGGTCGGCGGTCTGCGTTATGTCACGGGAACGCCGGACCGTCCGCCGTCGCGCGTCGGCGTTTCGATCGGCGATACGTTGTCCGCGCTCTACGGCGTGATCGGCGCGATGATGGCGCTCGAGGCGCGACGCAGGAACGGCCGCGGGCAAGTGGTCGACGTGGCGCTCTACGAAGCGGTGTTCTCGGTGATGGAATCGATGCTGCCCGAGTTCGATCGCTTCGACGTCGTGCGCGAGCGTACGGGCTCGATCCTGCCCGGCATCGCGCCGACGTCGGCGTACCGCTGCGCCGACGGCAGCTTCGTGCTGATCGCCGCCAACGGCGATTCCATCTTCCAGCGTCTGTGTCGAGCGATGGGACGCCATGATCTCGCGACGGACGCGTCGCTTGCGCACAACGATGGCCGCGCCGCGCGCCAGCAGTGGCTGGACGAGCAGATCGAGCAATGGACCTCGCAGCGGGCACCCGACGAAGTGGTCGCCGCGATGCAGGCGGCCGACGTGCCGGCGTCGAAGATCTACACGATCCGCGACATCGTCGCCGATGCGCAGTACGCGGCGCGCGAGATGATCCGCGAGATCGAGCTTGGCGATGGATCGCGACTCGCGGTGCCCGGCGTCGTGCCGAAACTCTCCGCGACGCCCGGCGGCTTCGACCGCGGTGGACCTCGTCTCGGCGAGCACACCGACGACGTCCTGCGCGACCTCGGCTACGAGGCGGCGACGATCGCCGATTTGCGCGCGAAAGGGATCGTCGGCTAAATGATGACGCGACCGATCAAATGCAGCGTCCGCCGTCGACTTCGAGACAAGCACCGGTGATGAACGCCGCTTCGTCGGACGCGAAAAACACCGCGGCCGTTGCAATGTCCGACGGCTGCGACAGGCGCCCGAGCGGAATCGTCGCGACGAATTGCGCCCGCTTCTGCGGCGTGTCCTCGCCCATGAAATCGGCGAGCAATCCCGTTTCGCCGGCGACCGGATTGATGACGTTGACGCGAATGTTGTCCGGTGCGAGCTCGGCGGCCATCGAGCGCGACGTGACGATCGCGGCGCCCTTGCTGCCGTTGTACCAGGTGAGGCCGGGACGCGGCCTTACGCCGGCTGTCGACGCGATCGTGATGAACACGCCGCTCCTCTGTGCACGGAAATGCGGCACCGCGTGCTTCGCGGTGAGATAGAGGCTCTTCACGTTCACCTGGTAGATGCGGTCGAACAATTCTTCAGGAACATCGAGCATCGGCTGGTTGCGATGCGTCGTGCCCGCATTGTTGACGACGATATCGAGCCGGCCGAACGCGTCGATTGCCGATGCGACGAGCCGCGCGACGTCGCCATCCTTCGACACATCGCCGGCGCACGCGATCGCACGGCCGCCTTCGCGCTCGATCGCTGCGACGGTGCGCTTCGCATCGTTGGCGTGCAGATCGTTGACGACGACGCGTGCGCCTTCGCGCGCGAAGCGGGAGGCGATGCCCGCGCCGAAGCCCGACCCGGCCCCGGTGACGATCGCAATCTTGTCCTTCAGTCTCATCCTTCGGATCCTCGCTGTGCTCGATCGGACCGTAGCGAACGCCGTGCGCCGCCGATTGCGGCCATCGATAGATGCGGCGTCAGCGCGTCGGCGATGATCCTCGCAAGCACGCGCTGACCGGGCTCGGTCGGATGCAGCCCGTCCTCGGCGAACATGTGCGGACGCGGCGAAACGCGCATCGGAATGTGCATCGCGTTCGGCACGCGGGCAATCGCCTCGCGCGCGACCATGTCGAAGCGACGGACGCGGCGCCCGACGATCCAGCGCAACGGCCGGCGCAACTTTGGAAATTCGTCGAGCGGCGGCAGGCCGACATAAGCGATCACCGAATCGGGAGAGTGCCGGCGCAGCTCCCTTACCAGCTTCAGCAACTGGCGACGAAAGCGGCCGCTCCGCTCGAGCTTCAGCACGTCATTGACGCCGACGGACAACAGGATTACGTCGAAGCGCTGCGGCGGCAGTCGCGGCACGGCGTCCCGGCGCACCTTGCGTGCGCCTGCGCCGATGATCCCGGTCGCATGCCAGTTGATTTCGCGAGCGAGGCGTCCCGACATGAAGCGCGCGACGTGGACGACCGTCGAGCGCTCGACGCGACGCGCACCGACGCCGGCGACGATCGAATCGCCGATTGCCAGAAAGTGCAGCGGCTCGCCGCGGCCGATGGTGCCGGCGCCCGGCCCTACTGCCGGCGCGAGCGTCAGCGCGTGCCGCCGCAACGCGAACGCCTGCGACAGCATGACCGGGAACAGCGCGAAGACCACCGCGCGGCCGACGAGCTTCTGCGCGAGCTCGGCGAGCGAGAATGGCCGCTCGGCCGTCGCGTCAGCCATGCCGCAGCACGACTGTCTTCAGCGTCGTGAACGCGTAGAGCGCCTCGAAGCCCTTCTCGCGACCATGCCCCGAATGCTTGACGCCACCGAAGGGCAGCTCGACGCCGCCGCCCGCTCCGTAGTTGTTGACGAACACCTGCCCGCTCGACAGCGCGCGCGCCATCCGAAGCTGGCGTCCGCCGTCGCGAGTCCAGACGCCCGCGACGAGCCCGTAGTCGGTCGCGTTCGCAACCGCGATCGCCTCCGCCTCGTCGTCGAACGGCATCGCGGCGAGCACCGGACCGAATACTTCGTCGCATGCGAGCCGGTGATCGATCGGCACGTCGCGCAGCAGCGTCGGTGCGACGTAATAGCCGTTGCGCGGCGCGTCGTCGGCAATCCGTCCCGTCGCAACGACTGCGATGCCGTTTCGCTTCGCATCGTCGAGAAAGCCCTGCACCCGCGCGAGCTGCGATTCCCGAATCAGCGGTCCGCAATCGCGATCGGCGAGTGCCGGTGCCGCGACGAGTTGCGCGAAGCGCTCGCCGACGCGCGCAAGCAGCGGCTCGTAGATCGCGCGCTCGACGAGCAGGCGCGACCCCGCGCTGCACGTCTGGCCCGCGTTCTGCACGATCGCGTTCACGATCGCGGGCAGCGCTGCGTCGAGATCGGCGTCGGCGAAGACGATCTGCGGCGATTTGCCACCAAGCTCCAGCGTGACGGGGCAATGGCGCTTTGCGGCGACGGCGGCAACGGCTGCCCCGGTGGCGGGTGATCCGGTGAACGACAGATGCGCGACGCCGGGGTGTGCGGCGAGCGCACCACCCGCTTCGGAACCGAGCCCCGTCACGATGTTGAGCGCGCCTTCGGGCATTCCGGCGGTTGCGGCGAGTTGCGCGACGCGCAGCAGCGACAAGCACGCATCCTCAGCCGGCTTGACGACGCATGCGTTGCCGGCGGCCAGCGCGGCGCCAACCGATCGGCCGAAGATCTGCAGCGGGTAATTCCACGGAATGACGTGTCCCGTCACGCCATGCGGCTCGCGCCACGTCAGTACCGCGTAGCCGTCCGCATACGGAATGGTCGTGCCGTGCAGCTTGTCGGGCGCGCCCGCATAGAACTCGAAATAGCGCGCACACGCTGCAACGTCGGCACGTGCCTGCGCAAGCGGCTTGCCGCAGTCGCGCGCCTCGATGAACGCGAGCTCGTCGGCGTGATCGAGGATCGCGCGCGAAACCGCCGC
>JAICLP010000003.1 GCA_025925475.1 Burkholderiales bacterium
GATGCCGACCGTCCTGCCACCCAGGCGCGCCAGCGCGGTGATGGCCGAGCGGCCGAAGCGCGGCTTCATCTCGAACACGCTGTCGCGGTCGGCGATGACCCCGACGATCCTGCGCATGTCGTAGACCTGGGTGCGCTTCTCGGGAAGGATGTCGAGGATCGCGGCCTGGTCCTGCGCGGCATCGCTCGCCATCGCTCGCGCCGGCGGCAGCTCCATGTTGTGCGACGGCATGTAGCTCAGGAAGCGCCGGATCTCCTGCATCGTCTGCGCGTCGGTATCGGTGAAGCGGTCGATCAGTCCCGTGTACTCGGCATGAATGCGCCAGCCGCCGAGGTCCTCGGGGTCGACCTTCTCGCCGATCGCCATGGACACGAGCCGCGGGCTCGACACGGCCATGATCGAGCCCTTCTTCATCACGGCGAAGTCGGAGCAGCAGCAAAGCCAGGCTGACGAGCCGAACGACGTGTCGAGGGCGGCCGCGATCCAGGGCGTTTCACGCGAGCGGCGAAACTGCGTCGGATCGTTGCCGAGCAGCGTGCCCATGCCGCGGGAGCCCATCGCGTCGGGGAGGCGGGCGCCGGTCGATTCGCCGACATGGACGAACGGCATGCCCTTCTCCGTCGCGGTGCGCCGCACATGGCCCATCTTCTTGGAATTCGTGGCGCTGGTCGAGGCACCGGCGACCGTGAAGTCGTTGACGACGACGCCGACGTCGCGTCCGTCGATCTTCGCGAAGCCGACGATCTTGCCGTCGCGCGGCGTGCGCGCCTCGTCGTCCCTGAACACGCCCGATGCGCCGAGCAAGCCGGTCTCGACGAACGATCCCGGATCGACGAGGTGGTCGAGCCGCTCCTGCGCATTGAGCTGCCCGCGGCCCTTACGCTTCTCGAGCTTCTCGGGCCCGCCCATGCGGCCCGCCTGCGCGCGCCGCCGATCGAGCTCGGCGAGCAATGCCTCGTGTGCCATTCGTGACCTCTATCCGCCTGCCGCGGCGCTGGCCGCGACGGCAAAGACGACAACGTTAGGACGGCGGACGTGATGCGTCAATGAGGCCCACCGAGTCTTACTTGATACACTTTGCGCATCGTGGCCAGGACCCGTCACCCGTTGCTGCATCCGCGGCAGATCGAGGCGATCGTCACCGTCGCCCGCGCCGGATCGGTGCACGCGGCGGCACGGCTGCTGCACATTCCGCAGCCCGCCCTTTCGCGGCTGATCGCCGCGTCGGAGAAATCGCTCGGCGTCGCGTTGTTCGAGCGCTCGCGGGCCGGCACGCGCCCGACCGAGGCCGGCGAGCGCGTGCTGAAGCAGGGCGCGTTCGCGCTGCAGGCGCTGCAGGGCATCGCCGAGTCGGCCCGCGAGTCGCTGCCCGTCGTCCGCCTCGGCTGCATCCCACGCGTCATGCACGTGCTGATCCCGCACCTGCTTGCGCAATTGAGCAACGACGATGCGGGCTTCCGCCTCCATGTGTCGGTCGGCACGTCGAACGAGCTCGCCGGCGACCTCGATGCGGCACGGCTCGATTTCGTCATTGCACGCCGGGCGGCGCCGGGCGTCGTGGCGGCGCCCGACCTGCAGGCGGAGAAGCTTTACTCGGAGCGAACGGCCGTCGTATGCGGGCGCAGCAACAAGGACGTGCAAGCGGGCGCGGGCTCGCTGCGCATTCGCGACCTCGTCGCGTTGCCATGGGTGCTGCCGAAGCGCGGCTTTCACTCGCGTGACCTGCTCGACGGCATCGTGGCCGCGCACGGACTGCCGCCGATCGTGCCCGTCATCGAGTCGAATTCGTTCGAGTCGAGCCTGTCGATGGTCGCGTGGACGCGCTTCCTCACGCTCGCACCCGAGTTCGCCGCGCGACGCTTCGAGCAGTTGCGGCTCGTGCGCCTAATCGCAATGCGGCCGACGCTCGGATCGAGCCCGATCATGCTCGAGTATCGACGCATTCAGCAGCAGCATCCGGCGTTCCCGGCGTTCCGCGCGTCGGTATTGCGCGCGACGCGTCAGATCCACGCAGGCGCCTGATCACGCGCCTGCGCCGAGCAGCGCGCGGACGAGCACCCGCAGCGCGAGGCGGAAGTCGGCGAGCTGCATCGCCTCGC
Source organism: Burkholderiales bacterium (assembly GCA_025925475.1). Taxonomy (GTDB): domain Bacteria; phylum Pseudomonadota; class Gammaproteobacteria; order Burkholderiales; family Casimicrobiaceae; genus VBCG01. Next base: position 2,100 of record JAICLP010000003.1, read on the forward strand.
GCGGATTGTGCGAGCCGCACTGGTTGCGGATGAACAGCATCGCCGCCGGAATGCCGGCGTGCGCGAAGACGGCCGCATCGTGGCCCGCGCCGCTCGGCATGCGCAGCGATGCAATGCGCTCCTCGTTGCAAATCTGCTCGAAACGATTCACCCATTCCGGATCCATTGCGGCAGGAAGGTTGACGATCGGCTCGTCTAACGCGAAGGAAACGCCGCGCCGTTCTGCGACCGCCGCTGCTTCGGCACGCGCGAGGTCGTGAAACGCAAGGAGCTGCTCTTCATTCTCGGCGCGAATCTCGAGGCTCGAATCGACCGCACCCGCGACGCGCGAAATCGCGTGCTCGCGCGGATCGGTGCCCACGATGCCATGCGTGACCGTGATCTGGCGGCCGGCTTCGAGCCACTCGCTCCAGCGCGCGTCGAGGCGAAGGATGAAGTCCGACACCGCGACGACCGCGTCACGCCGCAGCGAACGCGGCGTTGCGCCCGCATGCGCCGGCTCGCCCGTGCAGCGGATCCGGCGATGGCGCAGGTTGCCGTAGATCGACGTGACGATGCCGAGCGGCACGTCGCGCGCCTCGAGCACCGGGCCCTGCTCGATATGCACCTCGAGAAACGCGATCATTGCACCGGGGCGCAGCAACGGCTCTCGCGCGGCGATCGCGCCGACATCGGCGTCGACGTCGCGCAGGTGCTCGAGCAGCGTGCGTCGCGTATCGGACCGGCGCTGAGCGAGATCGGCGTCGGAGAGAAGCCCGAGCAACGCGTGCGAGCCGATCCACGACTTGCCGAACCACGCGCTCTCTTCGCCGCGCAATGCGAGCAATCGAACCGCTCGCGGCGGCGTGATGCCATTGCGCGCCAGAAGCGCAAGCGCGAGTAGGCCCGCGACGACGCCCGCCGCACCATCGTAGTTGCCGCCGCACGGAACGCTGTCGAGATGCGAGCCGACGCCGATGAATCGGCCGTCGTTTTCGCGGCCGGGCAGCGACACGACAAGATTCGCGGCGCCGTCGCGCTCGACGCGAAGGCCGTCGGCGCGCGCGAATCGGGCGATCACTTCCTGCGCCGCGGTCTCGCGTGCGCCGAACGCTTCCCGCGTGACGCCTTCGCCGTCGCGCGATGCGCGGCGAAGCTCCGCGAATATCTGCTCGGCCACCGGCAGGAGCTCGGCCGTCTTCCGCGAGAGGTCGAGGCCTTCCATGGCGTCGGCTAACGCTGGGCCGGCTCCGGCGGTGGCTCGACCTTCCGGTACCAGTCGGCGATCTCGCTGCCCGTCATGAAAATCGTGTCGCTGCGCTCCTTGAGCAGCCGCAGCGCCTTCGCGAGGTACGGCAGCCGATGCGGCACGCCGACCTGGTGCGGATGCAGTCCCAGCGACAGCACGCGCGGCTGGCTCTCGAGTTCGTGCTCGTACGTGGCGAGCGTGTCCTGGACGCGCGCAAGCAGGTCGGGCGATGCCTGCCGCTCGACCGTGTACACGAGGCTGTCGTTGAGCTCGAACGCGTAGGGCATGCAGATCATCGGCCCGTGCTTCGTCGTCATCCAGCACGGCAGGTCGTCGACGATCCAGTCGAGGTTGTACTCGATGCCGTGCTTGCGCAGGTAATCGGGCGTGTCGAACGTCTGCGCGAAGCCCGGGCCCATCCAGCCGCGCACCGGCTTGCCGGTGAAGTCGCGCACCTGCGCGAGCGCCTGCTCGATCACCGCTTCCTGGTTCTGCTCGCGGTTGAGCAGCCGCTGCACGACGCCGTGGCCGACGAACTCCCAGCCCGCCTCCAGCATGGCGTGCGCGAGCGTCGGGTACTGCGCGATCACCTGCGAATTCAGGTTGACGCTCGCGGGTATCCCGAGTGCGTCGAACAGCGCGAGGATGCGCGGCATGCCGCAGCGCAAGCCGTATTCGGCCCAGCACCAGTTCGGGATGTCGGGGACCGTCTCCATGCCGTGCGGCGTGCTCAGCGTCTTGCGCGGCATCGGCTGGTCGAACGGCCAGTACTCGACGTTCATGATCACGTGAACGATCAGCGGCTTGCCGGGCCGCGGCGGCGGCAATCGCTTGCGATCGCTCGCCAACTGAAATGGCACGCGGGGATTCGTCATGGCAACTCTCCTGCTGTATTGCGTGGCTGGACTGGCGGCGCAGCTGCCGGCTTCATCCGACGATCGCGCCCTGCGCGCGCAAATCGCTGCGGAGCCGATCGACCGGCACTGCCCGCGGCTCGATGCGCCGTTTCGCGGCCAGCGCGGCGGCAACGCCCGCTGCATGCCCGTATGCCATGCATTGCGCGCCCATCCGCGCTGACCCGATCGCCTCGCGGGTCGCGGACAGACAACGGCCCGCGACGAGCAGCCCGTCGACCCGCTCCGGCACGAGGCAGCGATACGGAATGTCGTAGTCGCCGCCGTCGGGCACGAACAGGTGCTGGCGCGTGTTCGGCTGCTCGGGCGATTGCACGCTCATCGGATACGCACCGCGCGCGATCGTGTCGTCGAAGCGCTTGCGCGCCTCGATGTCCGCGCGGGTCAGCATGTATTCGCCGCGTACACGTCGCGATGCGCGAATCGAAACCGACGGCGACACGCTCTGCAGGAAGCAGCCGCGAAACCCGGGAACGTAGCGGCGCAGCACGTCGACCGCGAGCTGCAGCTGCCGGTGCCCCTCACCTTCGGCGCGGCTCAATTGGTCGGCGCGCGTCGCATCGAACGTGATGCTCGTCGCGTTGAGCGTCACGATGTCGTCGCGCTGCGCCACCGGCATGATGCTGAAGCGGCTCGCGAACGGCCTCAGGCGGCCCCATTGCGCCTTGTCCTCGCCGGTGATTTCCCATTCGGCCCAGTCGGATCTCGGAACGTAGTCGCGCACCAGGTTCGACAGATAGATGTATGGGCAGTCGTAGATATCGCGCACGCGCTCATGCATGACGCGCCGCGCATCGAGTCGCTTGACGTCGCGCAGGTAGGGATCGGCGAGCAGGACGATCCTGTGCGGCGACGCGCGAACGTCGTCGATGAACGCCTGCGTGTCGACGCCGGCGACGCGAAACAGAAGCGTTGCATTCAACGTCGCTTCGGGCACGTCCTGCTCGTACGCAGCGCCGGCGCTCGCGGCCACGTCGGCATCGCCGGTCGCATCGACGAACACGCGCGCGCGAAGCTCGTGCGGACCGGACTTGTTGAAGACGCGAATCGCGCGCAGCGTCGCATCCGGCGCGTCGGCACCCACGAACATCGTATGCAGCCAGACGTGAAGCTGCGCCTCGCTCGCCATGTCGAGCAGCGCGAGCTTCATCGCATCGGGGTCGACCGGCGTGAACGAACCGCCAATGCCGGTGGGATTCGGCAGGTGACCGCCGGGGCGCACGCCGCCGCGCTGCTCGAGCCGCTCGACGAGCTGTTGCGCGAGCCCGGCGACGACCGCCTCGCCGCGGCTGTTGTGGAACGGTGTCACGTTGGCGAGCGCATGGCAGGTTCCGCCGAGGTAGCCGCCCTTCTCGACGATGCACGTGCGCGCGCCCGAGCGTGCGGCCGCGATGGCGGCCATCGAACCGGCAGTTCCTCCACCGACGACCACGACGTCGAATTCATGGGACGGCATCGAAATCACCTCCGGCCAGGCGCGCGCTTCATCATTCACCGAGCTGCGACAGCGTCGCGACGACGACCTCGCACGCATCGTCGACTGCATCGGCAACGCGGTTGCGTTCGCGGCGCAGCTGCGTCCCGAGCAACAGCCACGCCTCGCTTCCGCGTTCTGCATCGAGCCAGCCGGCGACATCGTAGAGGCACGGTATCGCCGAAAGCTGCGGCGTGAATCCATACGGATCGTGCCCGTACACGCCCTTCACCGTGCTCTGGATCGGAATCAGCGTGTTCGACAGACGCTTCAGGCACCGATTGATGAGCGCGGCGGCGCCCTGCGAATCGGCATCCTGGGCACGATAGCGATTGCGCCACCGGCTCGCGGCTTCGTCGACGCGCGCGACGCCGCGCTCCAGCTCGCGCGAGCGTGCAGCGACCTCCGCGAGTCCAAGCAGGTTTTCGCCATCACGCCGAGCGAGATCCTCGAGACGAATCGCGAACTGCTGCGCGACGGCGGTGAAATCGAACGGCAGGATCGGCGCGGTGCAGAGGTTCCAGAGCCACGCCGCGTAGACACGCAGGTGCGGTTGCATCCATGCGAAATCGACCTTGTCGGCCGTGCATTCGAGCGAGTGATGCCACCAGCCCAGGTTCGCGTCGGCGCTCGCGTGCAGCTCCTGCTGCGTGAACGCGCCCATGCCGTACAGCATCGGCACGCCGAGCCCGAAGAACGACGCGTCGCCCCCCTTCTTCTGCGGCTTCCAGTCGCTCGGCACCTGGAGATAGCGCCGCTCGACGCCCTGGTGGAAGCGGCGCATCTCGAGGTTCGACGTCGTCAGCCAGCGTGTGGTGCCCGTGCACGCCGGCTGATCGATCAGCAGGTAGGCAATCGCATGCCGGCGCAGCCGGTCCCAGTTGCGATCGACGAACCATGTCGAGCCCGCCATCGTGCCGGTCTCGTGCGCGGTCCAGAAGCCGAAGAGGATTCCGCGCGCGAGCCCGTCGCGGTGCGCATTGAAAACTCGCGCGAGCTCGACCATGCAGCCGTTGCCGGCCGCGTTGTCGGTCGCGGCGGCCCCGTACCACGAATCCTGGTGGCCGCCGACGATGACGAAGTCCTCGCTTTGCGGCGCCTGAATCTCGCCCACGGTGATCTGCACGGGACGCCAGACGTTGTCGACGTCCGTCTCGATCGCGACTTCGACGCGGCCGCTCGCGCACAATTCCTTGAGCATCAAACCGGAACTGCGCGACACGCCGACCGAAGGCAGCCGCGGCATCTCGTCGCGCCATGTCTGCGGGGTCGGATTGCCCCATGCCGGCTTGATCGAGCCGAAGGGCAGCGACGTATCGGTAGGCGAGCCCCAGTTCATCATCACGGCACCGATTGCGCGATGGTTCGCGGCGATGCGCTGCTTTTCCATCCGCGCCGGTGAATAGGAGATCTCGCAGAGCACGATCTTCCCGGCGACGTCCTTGCCCGCGAGATCGGACTCGCTGCCCGATCCGACGTAGACGAGGTCGCCTCGCAGTGCGCGACCGGACGTCTCGACGCTGTGCCCCGACGTGAACGCATCGATGGCGAGCCTGCGCGGTGCGAGAACGCTGAGCTTGCCGGCGCGCGGAAAGCTGACGAGCGCCTCGAGCTCCTGCACCGCGGCCTCGACGCCGACTGCACGCAACGCGTCGGCGTTGTAGCGCGCCATCCGCAACGCGTTCTCCGATCCTGCGAGGCGCGACGGAATGTGCTCACAGACGTACTCGACGTAGCGGCGCACGTTGTCCGCCGATACGCTTTCCACCACCTGCGTTTCGCTCATGGCTGCACGTCAAGCGGCGGGCGCCGCAAGTGGTGATCGGTGGCGCGCTCGAATGCGGCCGCAATGCGCAGCAGCAATGCCTCCTGAAGATCGCTGGCGACGATCTGCAAGCCCACCGGCATGCCGAGCGCGAAGCCGCAGGGGACCGACACCGACGGCGCGCCGACGAAGCTGAATGGCAGGTTGAAGCGGCGCCCCAGCGCCCAGACCTCGGGCGGCGCCGTTTGCAGCGGCGTCACGTTCGGCAGCACCGGTGCGAGCAGCGCGTCGACCTTGCCGAAGACCTGCTTCACCGCCGCCGATTGCTGCGGGCGCTCGGCGAGGATGCGCTCGTACGTCGCGCGCGACACCTGTGCGCCGCGTTCGATGTCCGAGTGCACGGCGGGCCCGAACAGGCGCTTGTCGGCGGCGCGGTAGCGCTCGCCGAGGATCTCGTGAAACTCGTAGAGCAGCACGTCGCGAAACAGCGCCGAGTATTCGAGGGCGCCCGTGAGCTCGGGGATGGTCACGGTTTCGATATGCGCGCCAAGGCTCGCGAGCACGTCGACGGCCGCCCGCAGAACGCGCTCGACCTCCGGGTCGATGTCGTCGAATGTGTACCGGTCGATCACGCCAAGGCGCAGCCCGCGCACGCCCGCGTCGAGGTCGCGCGTGAAATCCTCGGGGGGAGCGTCGAGCGACGAAACGTAGTCGGGATCGTATCCCGCGAGGGCGTTCATCATCAGCGCCGCGTCCTTCACGCAACGCGTCATCGGCCCGGCGACGCCGAGCGTGCGCGTGCGCGGCCATACGCCGGCGAGGCTCACGCGGCCGAACGTCGGACGCAGCCCGAAGATGCCGCAGCGACTCGCCGGCTGGCGGATGGAGCCACCGGCATCGGTCCCGATTCCGGTGAGGCACATGTCCGCTGCGAGCGCTGCGCCGTTGCCGCTCGACGAGCCGCCCGGCGCGCGGGCGAGGTCCCACGGGTTGTGCACGTTGCCGTAAAACACGTTGACGCCCGACGAGCCGGACGCGAATTCGCTCATGTTCGCCTTGCCGAGCATCACCATGCCGGCGTCGCTCAGCCGGTGCACCATCGCGGCGTCGCGCTCCGGTACCCGCGCACGCATCAGCGCGGAGCCGACCGTGCTGCGCACGCCGGCCGTGTCGAGATTGTCCTTGTAGACGACCGGGATGCCGTGCAGCGGACCGCGGTCGCGCCCTGCGCGAAGCTCGTCGTCGAGCGCCTGCGCGCGCGAAAGCGCGTGCTCGTCCGTGACGGTGATGAACGCGTTGATCTTCGGCTGCAATGCACGGATACGCGCGAGGTATGCGCGCGTCAGGTCGGTCACGCTGTACGCGCCATCGCGCAGTGCCTGCGCGGCCTCGTCGATCGAGCGCGGTAGTGAGACGTTCTCGTTCATCGTCGTTCTAACTGCCTTTCAATTGCTGCACGGGTCCCGGGAAGAACATGTCCTTCCACGATTCGGGCCGCACCTTGATGACGCCCGTGCGGTGCATGAAATCGACGTAGCGCATGACACCCTCCGGCGCGAGCGAGTAGCGCATGTCGGGCTGGTCGAAGATGCGCACCACCTCGTCGACGCTCATCTTCTCGCCGGCCATGCGCAGGAAGATCCCGGCGACCGCCTTGTGATCGTGGTTGATGAGATCGATTGCTTCGGCGAGTGCCGCGTAAACCGCCGCGTACGTCTTCGGATTCGCGTCGTGAAACCGCTTCGTCGTCCACATCATCAGGAACGTCGCCGGTCCGCCGAGCACCGCGTTCGAGTCGAGCACGCGGTGAATTCCGTGCTGCTTCAGCACATCGGCCTCGTATTGAAACGGTGGACCGGAGAACTGCGAGTCGATCTCGCCTTTGGACAACAGCGCGGCGAAGCCGTCGGGCAGCGACAACGCGACCGTAAGCGGGTCGAGCTTTTTCGGATCGCCGAACGCCTGCTCGGCCGCCATCTGCAGCACGACCGCCTGATCCGACACCTTCGCGCCCGGCACCGCGATGCGGTCGCCCGGCCCGAAGTCGCGCACGCTCTTGACGTTAGGGTTGCGCGTCAGCAGGTACATCGGCGCGGCGTTCATCGCGGCGACACCCTTCACTTCAACCGCTGAGCCGCGCGTTCGTGCCCACAAAACGGCGAACGGCGGCGGGCCCCCGCCGGCGAAGTCGACCTGTCCTGCGAGCAGCGCGTCGTTCATCGCCACGCCGCCGCTGAACTTGAACCAGCTGACGCTCACCTTGCCGAGGCCCGCGGCGGCGGCGTGCTTCTCGATGAGCTTGCGATCCTCCATGACCATCGACGGCAGGAAGCCGAGCGAGAGTCCGCGCGACATGTGCACCTCGGTCACTTCCGCCAGCGCGGGCCGTGACGACGTCGACGCAAGCGCGACGAATGCAAGGATCAGGGTGGAAGCAATGCGCATCGAATCTTTCCTCATCGTGGAAGTGGATGCGGGACGACGAGCTGCGCGACGGCGTGAAGCACGCGGGCGCCATCGCCTCCGCTCACGTCGGTCTGCACGAGCATCGTCTGACGGCCGCGATGGACAATCGTCGAGCGCGCAACCAGGTCGGTGACACCGGGACGCAGGAACCACGCCGAGACGCTCGAGAGCTGCATGCCCGCCGGCGCGACATCGGTCGCACTGGTCGCTGCGAGCGCCAGCAGCACGCCGCCTTGTACGTGTCCGACACGATTCGTCGTATGCATCCCGATCGTGAGCCGACGCGCCGTCCCGGAAGCATCCGGGACGTGCTCGCCGCCCCACAGGCGCCGCACCAACGACTCGCACTCGTCCGCCTGCGCGAGCGCCGTGACGCACCGTTCCAGCACGTTGCGCTCGTCGGGATCGAGTTGCTGCTCGTCGAGCGCCGCATGAGCTGCCTGCTCGCGCTGCCACGGCAACGGTGCGAGAACAACGCCGTCGGGCGCGCGCAGTCGGGCGAACTTTCCGAGTGCGTAGGCGATCGGCTTGCCGCCCGCTTCGAATGTCGCCTCGGTCAGCGAATAGTCGTTCGACTCGCCGCTTCCATCGCGCGGCCGCACCGTCGCGGACACGCCGTCACGCGCGGCAACGCCGGTCAGCTGCAGCTGCAACTCGAGCGTTGCCTGTCGCTCGTGATGGGCATCGCGCACGCGTGCTGCGGTTCCGAGCGCCATGTCGGCAAACACCGCGAGCGCGACGAGGTCGAGGCTGCCGTCGATATTGACCACATGCGGCGCGAGTGGCAGCACGAGCCGCGCATGCTCGGGGCCGACCTCGGGCCAACGCACGTCGAGCAGGTGGCCGGGAAAGTGGTAGCCGGGCGTGCGATGCGCCGCGATCGCGCGGAGAACCCGGTCGCGCATCGGTCGCTGATCGTCGACCCCCGTCATCGGCAACTCGTTCATCACGATCGCCGCTTCACCGGGCAGCGACTAGCGTGCATTGCCGTCCACGCCGTCCTGCGGAAGCGAATATCGCCAGCCCTCGCGCCGATCACGCGCGATCGCGTCGGCGCCTCGCTCACGCACGTCACCGTAACCCCCGGCGCCTGGCGTGCGCACGAGCAGTTCGTCCCCCTCGTTCAGCAGATGCAGCCGGCGCACGTCGATCGAGCGGCCGTTGATCTGCACGTCGCCGAGCCCGCCCGCGCCACCGCCGGCGAGACCGGGTGCCGGCATTCGCGTACGCTCGGCGAGGAATACCGCGGCCATCGGTGTCCGCGAACGGCTTTCGAGCAGGATGTCCTGGCCGAGGCCGCCGCAATGGCGGCCTTCGCCGCCCGAGTTCTCGCGCAGCCGCTTGTAGCGGACGAAGAACGGCGTGTCGCGTTCGGTGACCTCGACCGGCGTCGACGCGATGTTGTTGGGCCACGAGTAACAGCTGACGCCATCCTTGCGCGAAGTCGCCCCCATCCCGCCGTTGTAGAAGAGCACGTTCGCATACGGCTTTCCGTCCTCGCGCACGCCGCTGATCACCATGCTCCACAACGGCGATCCGGGCGCGGCGGAAACGCGATCGGGAATCACCTGATGCAGCGCGCCGAACACGAGCGACGGCAGGTAATCGCCGCTGCAGATGCGCCCACCGACCGATGCCGGGAACCGTGCATTGAGGAGCGAGCCTTCGGGCGCACGCACGGTCAGCGCCCGGAACATCCCCTCGTTGTTCGGAAGCTCGGGCAGCAGCGCGCACTTGAGCGCATACGCGGTCATCGCGAATGTGTACGCGTAGACGACGTTGATGCCGCGCGACTGCTGCGGCGACGTGCCCGCGTAGTCGACGTCGATTGCGTCACCCGCGATCGTCAGTGCGATCCTGAACGTGAACGGCTCGTCGAGCCCGTCGGTGATCATCTCGTAGCGGTACGTGCCGCCGGGCAGCGCGCGGACGGCGTCGCGCATCGCTGCGTCCGACCGGCGATACAGCTCATCGGCGAAGGCATCGAGCGAGCGCAGGCCATAGTCGTCCATCAGCGTGCGCAAGCGCTGCTCCATCACCTCGAGCGCGCCGACCTGCGCGAAGAGATCGCCGACCGTCTGGTCGGGCGTACGCACGTTCGTGCGCATCAGCGTCAGCAGCGATTCGTCGGGGATACCTTCGCGCAGCAGCTTCATCGGCGGGATGTGGAAGCCTTCCTCGAACACCTCGCGCGGCTCGACCGAGCGGATGCGGCCGCCGATATCGGGAACGTGCGCGCAGCACGCTGCGAACGCGACGAGCCGATCCGCGTGGAACACCGGCTTGACGAGCTGCACGTCGTTCAGGTGTCCCGAGCCCTTCCACGGATTGTTCGTGATCAGCACGTCGCCCGGATGCATCGCAGTGATCCCGATCGCGTCGATGAAGTGCCGCACCGTGTTGGGCAGCGTGCCGATGAACGACGGCAGGCTCGCCGTGTTCTGCGCAAGCAGCAGCCCGCGGTCGTCCGTCAGCACGCACGAGTAGTCGTTCGCCTCGTTCAGCAGCATCGAGAACGACGTGCGCACGATGACCTTGGCCCCCTCGTCGACGATCGACGTGACGCGCGTGCGGATCACCTCGAGAACGATCGGATCGTAGCTATGCTCGGTGCCATCCATGCGTGTCTCTGCAAGTCATGAAAAATCGACGCGAACGTTCTGCGACGGCGTCACCGTGGCGACGGCACCGGGACCGACGACGAGCGTCGAGCCTTCGTCCTCGACAATCGCGGGACCATTGAAGCCATCACCGGGACGCAGCATGCGCCGCGCGTAGATTCGAGTTCTCGCGTAACCGACCTCGGGAAACCAGGCGTCGCGCCAGCCCTTGTGCGCCGATCCGGCTGCGGCGGCGACTGATTCAGTCGCGATGTCGGTGCCCGGCACTCGAACGCGCATGGATACGCGAATGTTGATGAATTCGATCGGGACGTCGGGCGGCGTGCGCGAGAACTTCTCCCGCGACGCGCGCTCGAACGCGCCCTGCAATGCGGCACGGGTTCTCTGCGCATCGTCGCGGTCGTACGGACCCGGCGGCAACGGCACAACGAGATCGTGTCCCTGGCCGACGAAACGGCCATCGGCGAATCGCTGCACCGTCGCTTCGTCAACGGGAAAGCCGGCATCGGCGATCACCGATTTCGCTTCGCGCTCGAGCGACGTGAATGCCGACTCGAGCAGCCCCCAGTCGCCGCGGTCGAGACGCATGCCGAGTGTCGCGACGCGGTCCACGCTGGCGGGCGCAACGAGCAAACCGAGCGCCGACGCGACGCCCGCCGACGGCGGGCACACGATGCTCTTCACGCCGATCTTCCTCGCGACGTAGAAAACGTGCGCCGGCCCCGCGCCGCCGGTGCAGAGAATCGCGTAGGTCTTCGGGTCGCGGCCGCGCTCGGCAATGTGCACGCGCGCTGCGCTCGCCATGTTCTCGTTCACGATGTCGTGGATGCCCCATGCCACCTTCTCAGCGGGCAGACCCACTTGTCGCGCGAGCTTCGCGATCGCCGCGCGCGCACGCTCGAGCTCGACCTTCATCGTGCCGCCCGCGAAATACTCGGGATTCAGGTAGCCCAGCACGAGGTCGGCATCGGTGACGGTCGCTTCGGTCCCGCCGAGGCCGTAGCATGCGGGCCCTGGTTCCGATCCGGCGCTTTCCGGGCCGACCTTCAGCAGGCCGAGCTCGTCGACGCGCGCGATGCTTCCGCCGCCTGCGCCGATTTCGATCAGCTCGATCGTCGATATGCGCACCGGCAACCCGCTGCCGTGCATGAACCGCTTCTGCCGTGCAGCTTCGAAACCGTACGCGACGAGTGGCTCGCCGTCGTCGACGACGCTCAACTTCGCCGTCGTGCCGCCCATGTCGAAGGCGAGCAGATGGTCGCCACCGTCGTCGCGGCCGAAATGGGCAGCAGCCAGTGCACCGGCCGCCGGGCCCGATTCCAGCATCTGCACGGGATTCTTCCTCGCTTCGGCGAGGTGCGTCAGGCCGCCGTTGGAAAGCATGAGCAAAAGCTTGGCGGGGATGGCCTCGTCGCCCATCCGCGTGCGCAGGTCCTCGAGATAGCCGTGCGCGAGCGGCTTGACGTACGCATTGATGACGGTCGTCGATGCGCGCTCGTACTCGCGAATTTCGCGCACGACCTCGTGCGACACGGTCACGAAGAGATGCGGGAAGCGCGCACGGATCAACGTCGCGGCCGCGATTTCGTGCGCCGGGTTCGCATAGGCGTGCAGGAACACGACTGCCACGGACGTGACGTCGCGCGCCACGAGCCGCTCGACAGCGTGCGTAAGCTCGGCAGGGTCGAGCGGCTGCAGCACCTCGCCGTTCGCCTGCGTGCGCTCGGACACTTCTTCGCGCAGGTGCCGCGGCACGATCGGCGGCGGATTCTCGATGTTGAGGTCGTACAGCTCGTAGCGCGATTCGCGTGCGATCTCGAGCGAGTCGCGGAAGCCGCGCGTCGTGACGAGGCCCGTGAGCGCGCCCTTGCGCTCGATGACGGCGTTGGTGAAAAGCGTCGTCGCGTGGACGAGCCGGTGCACCGAGCCCGCCGCGATGCCGTTGTCGTGAAGAATGCGGCCGACGCCGCTCATCACGGCCCGCACGGGGTCGTCGTGCGTCGTCAGGACCTTGAGACTGTATTGCCGCGCCGCGCGATGGTCGTAGACGACGATATCGGTGAACGTTCCACCGATGTCGATGCCAAGCGAGTGGCCCGGGTTAGGAGCCTGCGGTGTGCCGTAAGGGACCGTCATCGCGTCCTAACCGACCGGCGAATAGTGATGCGCGAACGTGAAGATCGCCCAGCGGAACACTCGATCGACGACGAAGCCGAGCACGGCCAGCGTGAGGAGTACGACGAACACCGTATCCACTTCCATGTACAGCCGGCTCTGCCAGAGCAGCGTGCCGATGCCCTGGTTCGCGGCGACGAGCTCGGCGGCGACGATCGTCGTGAATGCGTTCGCCATCGCGAGGCGCATGCCGGTGAGGATGTACGGCACGGTTGCCGGCAGCGTGACGAACAGGAACAGCTGCAGGCGCGAGGCGCCGAGCGACATCGCGGCCCGAGGCTTGTTGACCGGGATGCTCGCGACGCCGGCCGCCGTGGCGATGATGACGATGAAGACGGTGCCGTACAGGATGATGAACACCTTCGAGAACTCGCCGATGCCGAACCAGATGACGGCGACGGTGATCATCGCGACCGCCGGGATGAACCGAAGGGTCTCGACGACGGGGTCCAGCAGGCGGCGCACGGTGACGAACGAACCGACGAGCAGTCCGATGAACACGCCGATCACCGAGCCGAGTACGAAGCCGAGCAGGATTCGCTGCAGGCTCGCCCAGACGTTGACGAGGAGCTGGCCGTTGGCGATCAGCTCGCCGGCCTTGCGCAGCACGGGCAGCGGTGGCGGAAACAGTACCGACACGAACAGGCGCGTCGCCACGATGTGCCAGACGACGAACATGCCGACGAAGCCGACGACGTACGGCCAGTACGCGAGCAGCGCCGAGACGTCGCGCGCGGAATGGCGACGCTGCGCGTCTCCCCGCGTCGACGCGGAAGTCTCGATGCCGGCTCCGGCGCTTCCATGTCCCCCCCACGCTCGCGGCTGTCGCCGCTCGCTGCCCCCGGCGGGGGCGCAATTCGCGCTTTGAGGCGGTTCTGCTGCGCTCATCGAACGTGCTCCGGCTGCCGCGACATGCCCTTCGCGCTCTTCAGCACCTCGTCGCGGATCATCTCGTAGACCTCGCGATAGACATCCATGAAGGCGCTGTCGGTGCGGTGCCGCTCCTCGCCGAGCGCGACGTCGATCCGGCCCTTGAGCGTCGATGCCGGCCCGGCCTTCATCACGCCGATGCGGTTGCCGAGCATGATCGCCTCGTCGATGTCGTGCGTGATGAAGAAGACCGATGTCTTCGCCGCGTTGGCGATCATCCGCATCTGCTCCTGCATCAGCAGTCGCGTCTGCGCGTCGAGCGCCGCGAATGGCTCGTCCATGAGCAGCATCAGCGGCTCGTTCGCGAGCACTCGCGCGATCTGTATCCGCTGCTTCATGCCGCCGGAGAGCTGCGGCGGATGCTTGTCCTCCTGGCCGGACAATCCAACGAGATCGAGATAGTGCCGCGCCCGCTCGCGCCGCGCACGTCGCGAGACGCCGCGCATCCGCAGGCCGAATTCGACGTTCTCGACTGCGCTGAGCCACGCGAAAAGCGAATCGTCGCCCTGGAACACGACGGCGCGGTCGCGTCCCGGGCCCCGAATCGGATTGCCCTCGATCGCGATCGCGCCACCGGTCGGTTCCTCGAAGCCCGCCAGCATGTTGAGCACCGTCGTCTTGCCGCAGCCGCTCGGACCCAGAAGGCAGAAGAACTCGCCCGGCTCCGTCTCGAGCTCGAATTCGTGCACGGCGACGTACGGCGCGGCACGATGCGGCCGATAGACCTTCTCGACGCGGCGGAACGATACGAGCGCCATGTTCGGCTTCAGTCGGTCAACGGGTTGCGAGCGGCATCATCCGACGACGAAACCGCCGTCGGCGACAACCGTCTCGCCGGTGATGTACGAGGCTGCAGGCGACGCGAGGAAGAGCGCGAGCTTCGCCGCTTCCTCCGGCTGGCCATAGCGGCGCAGCGGGATGCGTGCAAGGCCTCGATCTCCTTCCCGTTGCCGCACGGCCTCGTTGAGCGGCGTGATCGTGCGCCCGGGCGCCATGCATACGACACGCACGCCGGCAGGGCCCCATTCGACTGCGGCGGCGCGCGTGAACTGAGACACCGCCGCTTTCGCCGCGGCATACGCGCCGCGCAACTCACCGCCGCTGAACGCGAGCTGCGAGCCGACATTGACGATCACGCCGCTTGCACGCTCGATCATGCCGCGCGCGACGGCGCATGCAAGCACCATCAGTCCGACGACGTCCACATCGAATAGGCGGCGCATCTCTGCGGGCGCGCAATCGACGAGCGGCTTGAACAGCAGGATGCCGGCGTTGTTGATCAGCACGTCGATGGCGCCGGCAACGCTCGCAAGCTTCTGCACCGATTCGGTATCCGCCTGATCGTAGACGTGCCACTCGGCAGAGTCGCCCAGATCCTCGGCTACGCCTCGCACGCCACGCTCGTCGATGTCGGCAAGCACGAGCGTCGCGCGATGACTTGCGAACGCATGGGCCATCGCACGGCCGAGGCCGCCCGCAGCACCCGTGACGAGCACGCGCTTGCCGGAGAAATCGAAGTCGCGGTCCAACGCCGCCGGACCCAATGGCCGAGCCTCCTTCTCGTGTCGCGTTGCCAATTCGCTACATGTTGTCGGGCAACGTGACAGCCGCCGAGTCCACGGCGCGCAAAAGGTCCGGGTAGAACCAGCTCTTGTAGTCGAACTGTCCCGGCTTCACGCGTCCCTGCGCGATCTGCGTGTCGACGAGGCGCTTCGTAACGGTGTAAGAGTCGGGACCCAGCACCAGCGTGAACGTCACCTTCGGCCACATCGAGTCGAGCAGGTTCTTCGGGAGGTTCAGCATCTTGCCGACCATTGCCTTCGCCTTGTCGGGTTCCCGATTGATGAAGTCATTGGATTCCTTCATCGCCTTCATGAATCTCATCGCCGTATCGTGGTTCGCCTCGACCCACTTGCGGCTCATGTAGATGAACCCGACGTCCTGCACCATGCCGATGTCGTCGACGAGCACACGCGTGTTCGGGACGTTCAGCGTCGTGCGCGAAAGCCAGGGCTCCCACGCGGAGAAGGCCTGCACGTCGCCGCGCTCGATCGCCGCGACCATTTCGGGCGCCTCGACGTTCACCATCGCAGGCTTGAAGTCGGCCGCGTTGAGGTTCGCGTGCTTCAAAGCGTCGTACCAGTAGCTCTCGCTCGCATTGCCGAGCGAGACGCCGACCTTCTTCGTCTTCAGGTCCGCAAGCGACTTGATGTCGCTCTTCGCGACGATGCCGTACCAGCGGTCGTAGCGGAGCATCTGCGCGACGGCCACGATGTCGGGATCCTTCAGGTGATTGCTGATTCCCGCGAACGCCGCCGACATCGACGCCTGCGACGCGTTCGAGATGAGCAGCGGCACCATTGCGCCGCCCGACGGACCTGTCCGCAGGTCGACGTCGATTCCGTTCTTCTCGAGGAATCCGCCGAGCTTGGCGACGTAGAAGATCGAGAAGCCGGGGTCGACGCCGGTCGCGATGGTCATCTTCGTCGCCCCGGCCGCCACCGCCGGAAGCGCGAAGGCGAGCAATAGCGCCGACAGCAACAACTGCAAACGTTTGATCACGATAGTCTCCTCCTCAAAGTCGCACGCGGCGCGCGCCGCGCCCGGGCTCGATGGCACTTGTCCGCGAGCGTTTGATTCGAATGCGCCTAAAGATCGGTCCGGCCCGGCGCCGCTTCCTTGATAATCGCCGGGTAGACGAGATCGCCGACCAGCTTCTTCGCGTCCTTCGCCGGGAAGAGGCCGATGCCGACACCCCACTCGGCGATGCTCACTTCCTGGTCGACCGCCTTGCGGTGAAAGTCACCCGGCCACTTCAGGTACTGGATCTGCTTCGCGACCTCGTCGACCGACGGCGCCTTCAGCACCTCGTTCGCGACCTTCGCCGCTTCCAGCGGATTCGCGCTCATCCAGTCGGCCGCGGCGATCAGGCCCTTGACGACCTTGACTGCGACATCCTTGTGATTCTTCGCCATGTCCTCCCGCATCGCGACGTTGCCCGCGAATACGAAGCCGTCGTCGATCGTGCGGCTATAGAGCTTGGCATTGGGGACGGTGTCGCTTGCTTTCGTGAGGAACGGTTCCCACGAGAAGAAGGCCTGGATGTCGCCTCGGGCAAGTGCCGGAATCTGGTCCGGTGCGTCCATGTACTTCACGGTCACCTTGTCGGCGGGAATATGGTTGTGCGATAGGAACCACGCGAGGTGGTAATTGGCGCCGCTGCCGCGCTGGACGCCGATCGCCTTGTCGATGAAGTCCTGCGGTTTCTTGATTGCCTGCGCGTTGACGACCGAGCCGTTGATGCGCCCGCTCAGGTAGCCCGTCATTACCTGCACGATCCTGCCGCCCCGCGCGCGTGCTGCGAGTTGCGGCGGCTCGGTGTTGGCGGTGATGTCGGCCCGCCCCGCGACGACGCCCTGCAGCGCAGCCGGCGACGAGTCGAAAAGCTGCAACTGCGCGTCGAGCCCTTCCTTCGCGAGGAAGCCCTTCTTCACGGCAACGATCATCAACGACATGTCGGTCGAGGGTGACGCGCCGACGATGACGGTTGGCGTTGCACCGCCCGACGTCTGCGCGGCGACGCTGAGCGACACGGCAAGGGCACAACCCAGCACGAGCGTTGCCGCCGATCGAAGCACGTTTCGCATGGCTCTCCTCCGTAATGTTTATAGTTGGATGCGGGTTAACCAAACTTCACACGTTCACCGCCGCCAATGCATCGCCGATGATGCGGATGGCACGCTCCACCTGGCCCGACTCGATCACGAGCGGCGGCGTGATCCGCAATACATTGCCGTACGCACCGGTCGTCGAGATCAGGGCGCCGCGCTTCAGGACTTCGCGCTCGAGGGCCTTCGCGAGGTCGGGCGCCGGCGTTCGGCCGGGATCGCGCACCAGCTCGAAACCGATCATCAGGCCTCTCCCGCGCACGTCGCCGACGACCGGGAAGCGCTTCTGCAGCGACCGCAGCCCCTCCAGGAACACCGCACCCTGCTCGCGCGCGCGGTCCTTCAGCGCCTCGTCGCGCAGGATGTCGAGGACCGCATGCCCGGCCGCGATGCCGATCTGGTTCTTCGCACCGTACGTCGTGAAGTGATCGCCCGGCTCGAACGCGGTGCCGAGTTCCTCGGTGCCGATGAAGCCGCCCAGCGGAACGCCACCGCCGATTGCCTTCGCAAAGGTGACGATGTCGGGCTCGAGACCGTAATGTTGATGCGCGAAGTCGTAACCGGTGCGGCCGAATCCGGCGAAGACTTCGTCCATGACGAGCGTGATGCGGTGCCGCTTGCAGATCGCCTGCACTTTCGGCCAGTAGTCGTCGGGCGGCACGATCACGCCACCCACGCCGAGGATCGGCTCGGCGATCATCACCGCGGCTTCGCCCGGCACACGGGTCTGCAGCATGTCCTCGACGACATCGGCGCATGCGGTGCCGCACTTGCCGGGGTCGAGCTTCAGCGGACAGCGATAGCAGTACGGCGCTGGTGCATGCACGACGCCCGGGAACGTTCCGTAGGGCCCCATCCCGCGCTTCTGCTTCGCAATGCCCGTCAACGCAAGCGGCAGCGACAGCCGGCCGTGGAAGCCATGCTCGAGCGCGATGATGCCGAAGCCCTTCTTGCCGCTGTTCGCCGCGTGCTTGAGGCTGCACTTGATCGCGCCGTCGGCCGATTCCGCGCCGCTGTTGGCGAAGAACGTGCGGCGCAGCCGCCCGCCCGCCAGATCGGAGATGCGCTGCGCAAGCGACATCGTGCGCACGCTGTGATAGCGACCCGGCACCTGTAACAGGCGATCGGCCTGATCCTTGATCGCCTGCACGACCTTCGGATGGCAATGGCCGACCGACGCGACGCCGGGACCCGCTTCGAGGTCGATGTAGGCGCGACCCTGCTCGTCGCGAACTTCCGCGCCGCGCCCGCTGGCAAGGCACGGCTCGATGTTCTGATTGACGACGAGAAATTCGTTGAGCTTCGCGCGCGCGGAGGCCGGTTCATCCATGGTTTCGCAGCTGACGTCTCGGTTCATCTATCGAACGTGAGCGGCGCGTCGCTGGTGCCGACGAACACGCTCTTGATCTGCTGGTATTGGCGCAATCCCTGCGCACCGCGCTCGCGGCCAATCCCGCTCTGCTTGACACCGCCGAACGGCGTGGAGACGCTGTTCTGCCGGTAGGTATTGATCCACACCGTTCCCGCTTGCACCTGGCGCGCGATGCGCCATGCATGGCGGAAGTCGCCGCTCCAGATTCCGCACGCGAGGCCGTACACCGTATCGTTGGCCTGCCGCACGAGATCCGCGTCGTTGGCGAACGGCAACACGCAAAGCACGGGGCCGAAGATTTCCGTCTGGCAGGTTGCGGAACGATGCTCGAGCCCGTCGATGATCGTCGGCAGGTAGTACGCCCCCCTGCCGAACGAGGCGCCGCCGGGTGCATCGCCGCCGGTGACGATGCGTCCGCCTTCTGCGCGCGCATTGCTGACGAGGCCATGAACGCGCTCGCGGTGCGCGAACGATGCGAGCGGACCGGCCTGCGTCCCCGCAACATCGGGCGGACCGAGGCGCAATGCGCGCGCGATGTCGACGAGCATGGCGACGAACCGCTCGCGAACCGATTCGTGCACGAATAGTCGCGACCCGGCAATGCACGACTGCCCGAGCGATCCGAAGATGCCGGCGGCGACGCCGGCCGCTGCGAGCGAAATGTCGGCATCCTCCAGCACGATGTTCGGCGACTTCCCGCCGAGCTCGAGCACGACCGGAACGATGCGCTCGGCGGCCGCCAATGCAATCGCGCGACCCGCCGCCGTGCCGCCGGTGAACGAAATCATGTCGACGCCCGGATGCCCGACGAGCGCCGACGCAGTCTTCGCGGTGCCCGGCAGGACATTCACGAGTCCCGGAGGCAGGCCCGCATCGAGGCAAAGCTTCCCGAGCTCGAGCGAAACGATCGACGTGATTTCGGACGGTTTCAGGACGACCGCATTCCCGGCGGCAAGCGCCGGCGCGAGCTTCTCGGCCGCGATGTTCACCGGCGAATTCCAGGGCGTTATGGCCGCCACGACCCCCATCGGTTCGCAGACGGTGAACGACAGGTAGTCGCCGCGCGAGGGCGTCACGTCCGAACCGAGCGTTTCGCACAACGCCGCGTAGTAGCGGAAGATGCCGGCCGCATTGCGTGCCTGCTGACGGCATTCCGTCAGCGTTTTGCCGTTCTCGTGCATGACGATGCGCGCGAGCGGCTCCGCACGCTCGTCGAGAAGGCGCGCGATCGCATGCAGGTGGTCCGCGCGGCGGTGCGGCAGCGCATTGCCCCACGCTGAAGCGGCGAGCGCATCGCGCGCGTTGCGCACCGCCATGTCGACATCGTCGGCCGATCCCGTCGACAGCGTTGCGTTGGTCCCGCCGGTCGCCGGATCGATGGACACGAGCGGTTCGCCGCGGCCGGCATGCCATGCGGCGCCGATGAGAAGCGACCGGGACGCCGCAATGTTTTCATCGATCTCTATCAACGTCGCCTCTCGAGCGGCCAATCCGACGCGACGCCTTCGCCACGCCGTGACCGCGTCTTTCATCGAACGCATGCACGGAAGGCGTCAGCTGCCTGTCGTCGCTAACGTTAGGCGCCATCCGATAATGCTGTCAATGAGGCCAGAAACGACTTGCCTGATGCATTCTGCACATCACGTCCACCTCGGCTGCCTGGCGGCGGGCCGGGCCTCGATTCGCGCTGCGGGCGACGCGGCTTACGCCGCGCTCAGATCGTTCGCGTCTGCCCGCCGTCGACGTTGAACGACACGCCGGTCACGAAGCTCGCACGATCCGACGCGAGGAACGCGATCGCCGCGCCGATCTCGGCGGGATCGCCAAAGCGCCGCAAAACGATGTCGTCCGTGAAAGCCGAACGTGCTTCGTCTGTCGACACGCCCTCCTCGCTCGCCTTGCGGGCGACCAGGTAGCGCATGCGATCGGTATCGGTCGGCCCCGGATTGACGGCGTTGACGAGAACGCCATGCGGCGCACCCGCTTCGGCGAGTCCCTTGGCAAGGCTCAGCAGCCCGGCATTGATCACGCCGGCCGTCAGCACTTGCGCATGCGGTTGCCGCCCGTGCGTACCGGCGATGAACACGATCCTTCCGTATCCGCGCGCGACCATGCCTTGCCAGACCAGGCGCGCCTGGCGCGCCTGCGTCACGAGCTTGCTGTCGAAGGCGATGCGCCAATCCTCGTCGGTCAACTGCTCGAAGGGCTTGACGAGAGTTCCGGGCGAATTGGCGACGAGGATGTCGATGCGCCCGAAGCGGCTTTCGGTGTCGCGGACGAGCGCCTCGACGTCGGCGGCAACGGTGCAGTCGCCTGCCTTGGCAAGCACGTCGGATGCACCTGCAACGCGCAGATCGCGCACGCATTGCTCGAGACGATCCGGATCGCGCCCGGATAGCGCAATGCGGGCGCCGCCGGCGGCAAGCTCCAGTGCGGCGGCACGGCCGAGGCCGCCGCTGGCGGCAGGAAGCAGCGCAACCCTGTTCCCGAAATCGAGCTTCACCGCGAAGTCCTTTCGTTCGAAAGCGAAGGGGCGAACACGCTTCGCTTGCCCTATCGCTTCAGGGCAGGCAACTGCACCGCCTCGGGTTTGATCTCCTTCAGCAGCGCGGGATAGAACCAGCTGTCGAGGTCGAATTGACCGGGCTTCACGCGCCCCTTCGCAACGAGTTGATCGACGATGCGGTTGCTGACCGCATACGCGTCGCTGCCGAGCACGAACGTGTAAGTGCACTTCGGCATGATGGAGTCCATCAGGTTCGTCGGCAGGTTCAGCAGCTTGCCGACGATCTGCTTCGTCTTCTCGGGCTCGCGGTTGATGAAATCGTTCGCTTCGTCCATCGCCTTCATGAACCTGATCGCCGTCGCACGGTTCGCGTCGATCCACTTGCGGCTCATGTAGACGAAACCGACGTCCTGCACCGTCCCGAGATTGTCGGTCAGCACCTTCGTGGCGGGCACGTTGAGGACCGCTCGCGATATCCAGGGCTCCCATGCCGAGAACGCCTGAACGTCGTTGCGCTCGATCGCCGCGACCATCTCGGGCGGCTCCACGTTGACGAGCGAGCCCTTGAAGTCGTCGGGATTCAGATGATCCCGCTTCAATGCGTCATACCAGTAGCTCTCGCTCGCATTGCCGACGGTGACGGCGATCTTCTTGCCCTTGAGATCGGCGAGCGACTGGATGTCGCGCTTCGCGACGATGCCATACAGCCGGTCATAGCGGACGACCTGCGCGACTGCGACGATGTCCGCGTCCTTCAGATGGTTGTTGATGCCCGCGAGCGACGCGGCAACGGACGCATTGGAAGCGCCCGAAAGCAGCAGCGGCACCATCGCGCCACCCGACGGACCGGTGCGCATGTCCACGTCGAGGCCGTTGCGTTCGAAGAAGCCTCCGAGCTTGGCTACGTAGACAATCGAGAAGCCGGGATCGACGCCGGTAGCGACGACCATCTTCGCCATCTCCGCCGCGGATGCGCAAATCGACACGGCAAGGCCCAGAAGCGGAAGTACGATCAAGCGCCAGCGTGACATGAGTCCTCCTTGCTGTCCGGCGGTGGACTTCGATGGAGCGTCGGTGCAGCGCTCGCTCAGGCGAAGTGCCGCACCGAGGCTGGGCGGTGAACGATATACCTGCGCTCGCGGGTTCGCCAGCGGCGCATCGGCGGCCGCCGACGACTCGGGAGCGTCTAGCTTCCCGACAGCTTGTCGATTTCGGGATCCGGGAAGAAGCAATCCTTCCACGACGTGGGCATCGTCTTGATGCGGCCCGCCTTGTGCAGGAATTCGGCGTAGCGCAGCAGGCCGCTCGGCGCCAGCGAGAACTGGATCGCATTCTTCTCGAGCGGCGCCAGGATCTCCTCCATCGTGAAGCCCTTCGCGCGCTCCTGGAAGAGAAGGGCCGCAGCGCGCTTGTCGCGGTTGATGATGTCGTCCGCTTCCTTCAACGCGTCCACGAAAGCACGGTAGATCTTCGGGTTTTCCCGCCGGAACTTCTCGGTCGTCACGAACACGTTCTGCGTTGCGGGGGCGCCGAGGACGTCGACGGTGCTGAGCACGGTATGCACGCCCGGCTGCGCCAGTTCCTTCGTCGAATAAGGTTCCGACGCGAAATTGGCGTTGACGTCGCCGCCCGACAGCATCGTGACCAGCGCGTCGGGGCTGCTCAGGGAAACGGTGAGCCGGTCGAGCTTGTGCAGATTGTCTTCTCCGAACGCCTTCCCTGCTGCGAGCTGCAATTGGATCGCCGCGACCGAAATGCCGACGCTCGGCACTGCGATCTTGTCCTTGTCGGTGAAATCGCGAATGGAATGAACGGATGGGTTGCGCGTATTGAGGAAGAGCAGCTCGTTGTCGACGGCGGCGACGATGTGGACGTTTTCGCGGCCTCGCGTCTTGTCCCACAACATGATCGACGCGGGCGGTCCATTGAGCGTGAAGGCGACATCGCCCGAAAGCAGCGCGTCGTTCTCCGGCCCGGCGCCGGCGAACGACACCCATTCGACCTTCAGATCGAGGCCCTGCGCCTTCGCATGCTTCGCGATCAGCTGCTGCTTGTCCATGACGAACGTCGGCAGCTGCCCGAGACTGTAAGCGCGACCGACTTTGATGGTCGTCGGTTCCGCGCCTACGGCGAACGCCGCGCCCGCAGCGAACAATGCGAGCAGCGTTGCAATGGCCCATCTTGACGTCCTCACGTTTCCTCCTTGGCAGCTGTCGTTTGAAGGTAGATCGAGCGAAAAGAGATCAACCGGCAGTGCGGCCCGCCGACAGCAGCGCTTCGACGTTGTCCATCCCGGGCTTCAATTCGTTTCGCTCCATACGGTGAACGATCTGCGTAATCGCCTCGTGCGTCGGCGCTCGATGGCCGGTTGCTGCAGCGCGAGCCGCGACATAGCCGCCGAGGTAGTCGACTTCGGTCCGGCGTCCCTTGCGCAAGTCCTGCGCGATGCCGGTGCGGCCTCCCTCGAGGCTCGTCGCCTGCCACGTTGCCATCGCGGCTTCGAGGCGCAGAAGCGACGATCGCTCGCCACGCTCGGCCGCCACGTAGTCGTCGGGAGACGTTCCGAATATCGGCTCCAGCGCAAAGCCGAGTGCGTGGCCGAGGCCGACCGCCTCGGCCGCGAGGCGAATGACGAGCCGGCGTGCCTGCGACTGCTCGTACATCTCTTTCAGCGTCAAGCCGGAGATGGCGGCGACCGGCGACGTCATCGAATTGGCGACGAGCTTCGACCAGCGCTCGCCCCACAGATTCGTCGTGACGCGAGCGGTGTCGACGTTCTGCAACAGCGCCGCTACGCGCTCTGCGCGGCGCGTTGGCCGTCCATGAATCTCGCCGACACGAAACGTGTCATGGAGCGTTCCACCGGGTGGATTCGTGCGGCGGATATGGCCCGGTTCCACCAGTTCGACCTGAAACCGGCTGACGACGCAACCGATCACGCGCGGCCAGCCAACGACCTGCGCGACATTCTCCTCGACCAATCCATTTTGCATCGTCACGACGAAGCCGGACTCGGACAGGTAGGGGGCTATCAATGCGGTCGCCCAGCGCGTGTCGTAAAGCTTGACGCTGACGAAGGCCACGTCGACCCGTCTGTGAATAAGCGTCTGGACATCGCACACGTGCAGTGCGGAGAGCGCGACGTGCCGCTCGCCGTCCATGCCATCGAGTTTCAACCCACGCGCGCGAATGGCTTCGACGTGCGCTGGCCATGCATCGACAAGCGTCACGTTCGATCCAGCCTCGGCGAGGAGCCCGCCGACGAATCCGCCGACAGCCCCAGCACCGACGATCACGACATGCGGATTCACGCCCGCGCCTGCGTCATGCGATTGCCAGGCCGCCGCCGCCGCGCGGGTCCGATCCTCCGTTGAATGCACCGTCGGCCCCGCGCATCGCAACGAAAACGAGCGCGAATGCGCGGTCGTAGCCTTTCGCCGAAGGACGCAGCCGCCATCCTTGCGCCTCGAGCTCGTCACGCAGGCGCCAGTACAGGCGGCTTTCCATCTCCAGCCACGGGCCTTCCGCGTGAAATCGCGCCGCATCGACGGCTTCCGTCGGTCGCATGCCGTGCTCGACGATGTTGCAGAACGTGTTGACGATCGCGGTCGGCATGCGCGTCCCACCGAGCGCTCCAAGCGCCATCCACGGCGCCGATTCCTTGAAGACAAGAGTTGGGGCCGCACCGGTGAGGCGACTTTTGCCGGGAGCGATCGAATTGGGATGGCCGGGAAACGGATGAAACTGATACATGCAGTTGTTGTAGACGAACCCCAATCCGGGCGTCACGACGCCTGAAGCGGAGCCGAGCGTGTGCGTCAGCGATACGGCGTTGCCCTCGCCGTCCATCGTGCACACGTGCGTCGTATGGCGCGACTCGGAGTATTCGAGCGAATCGACCGAGATTGCGCTTTCCCCTTCGACGAGTGCCGCCAGGTCGCGGGCGTGTGCCTTGCCGAGCAGCCGATCGACCGGCACGTCGACGAAGCGCGGATCGCCGAGAAAGCGTGCGCGATCGGCGAAGGTGGCCAGCATCGCGCGGCTCACCCGATGAACGTAGCGCGCCTCGTCATCTCGTCGCAGTCCGGCAATGTCGAACTGCTCGAGAATGTTGAGCAGCTCGATCACCTGGATGCCGCTCGCCGGCAGCGGCGAGCTCTCGATTCGCAGTCCTCGGTAGGACCCGCTGACGGGGCTCGCCACATCCGGGCGATAGCCGGCGAGGTCCTCGCTCGTGAACAGGCCGTCGTTGCGCAAGAAATCGTTGGCGATCGTCTGCGCGATGTCGCCTCGATAGAAATCGTCGGCGCCCGCCTCGGCGATTCGCGCGAGCGTGGATGCGTAGTCGGGCTGGCGCAGCATCTCGCCCGGCTTCAGCACGCTGCCGCCGGGAGCGAAGATCGCCGCACACGCCGCCGTTGCCCGGATACGCTCGAGACCCGATTTGTGACCGGGCTCGGTAAGGTCGGTCCAATGCGCGTAAACCTCGCCGGGCAATGGAATACCGTCACGCGCGAGACGGATCGCGGGCTCGAGAAGAACCTTCCACGGAAGGCGGCCAAAGGCGCGGTGGGCTGCATCGAAACCGGCGAGGACGCCGGGAACCACCGGCGAGCGATATCCGATCTGATTGACCGCCGCTTCTACTTCGTAACGCTCCGCATGCCCGTGAATCTGACCGACGACATCGTCCGCGAACACGTCGGAGCGCGCCTTGGATCCCGCGCGGCCGTGATAGCTGACCGCGGTCGTGCGCCGATTGCGGGCGTCGTGAACGAGCATGCAGCCGAAGCCCCCGATGCCGCCGTTGAATGGATCGACGACGCCCTGCGCAAACGCCGTGGCGATGGCGGCGTCGAGTGCATTGCCGCCATCGGCGAGGATCGCAGCGCCGACGCTCGCCGCCGCCGGCTGCGGTGCGACGACGACGCCTTTCCGTTGCATTCCGCCAGGTTGCGGACCGCCGGCCGAGGGCATTGCTTACGCGTCGCGCGATGTGCGAGTCGGGAATGACTCGAGGAAACGCCGGACCTCGCTTGCGATTCGCTCGGAGGTTCTCGTCGCGATCTGCTCGCCAAGTTCAGGCGACGTGATAGCCGGGTCGCCGAAAAAGCCATCGGTAGGTGCCATTTCTTCGATGTTCAGGACGGCACGAAACGGAAACGAGCGCAGCAAGTCCATGCGGCCGCGATCGGGTTTCTTGCGCTTGTCCATGCGTACCGAATTGCCGGCATGCGCTTCCGCGATCGACAGCTCGACCGACCCTCCATGCCCGTCGGCACCGTAGCTCAGGTCCTGTTGCTCGAGATGCTTCGCCGCATCGGGGCCGAGCACCTCCTTGAGCCGGCCCCGATTCGCGTCCTGGTAGCACATGTACAGCACGTGGGTCTCCGAGTCCCACGCGGCCTCCTGCAAACCCGAAATCGCCGCGTGATCGTTGCCGCGATGGCCGCTGATCGCAAGAACCAGGCGATAGCCGTCGCGGATGAAGTTCCCGCAGATCTCCTGCAGGAAATGCGCGTAGGTGCTGGGGCGCAGCGCGATCGTGCCCTTGAAGTGCCTCTGGTCGAAGCACATGCCGAAGGGAACGGCGGGTGCGAGGATGGCATCGAGCTGCTCCGCGACCTTGCGCGCGACGATCCGCGCCGCGAAGGTGTCGGTACCCATCGGGCCATGCGGTCCATGCTCCTCGGTCGAACCGAGGGGAAGCACGACGATTCCCGCTCCGTCCTTCAAATAATGCTCGACCTCGTCGAAGGTCATCCGGTCAAGTTCGCGTAACACCGTCCAGTCTCCTTGCTCTCAGTTTCCGGGAAGCGTCGCGACGATCGGATCCTGGAAAAAATAATCCTTCCACGAATTCGGCATCGTCTTGATGGTTCCGATCTTGTGCAGGAATGCCGCGTACTTCATCGTCTGCAGCGGCGTCATCGAATGCTGGATCTTGTTCTCTTCCAGCACCTTGTGGATTTCGTCGAAGGAGAAGCCCTTCGCCTGCTCGACGAAAACCTGTGCGGCGGCCTTCTTGTCGCGGTTGATGATCTCGTCCGCTTCCTGTAGCGCCTCGACGAACGCGTGGTAGACCTTCGGATTCTCGCGCCTGAATTTCTCGGTCGCCACGAACACGTTCAGCGTTCCCTGACCCCCCAGCGTCTCATCGGAGGTCAGCACCGTATGGACGCCCGGGTGGGCGAGCTCGCGCGTCGAATAAGGCTCGACGGTGAAATGGCTGTTGACCTCCGAGTTCGAAAGAAGCGCGCTCATGCCGTCGGGGTTGGACAGCGAAACGGTGAACGGATCGAGCCTGTGCAACTCGTTCTCGCCGAGCTGCTTCGCAGCGGCCATCTGCAGCTGGATCGCCGTGACCGAGACGCGCACTGCCGGCACCGCGATCTTGTCAGCCGACGTGAAGTCCCGAATCGATTTGACGTTCGGGTTTCGCGTGTTGAGGAACATGGTTTCGGCATCCAATGCCGCGACCCCGCGCACCTGTCCGTGCGTCTTGTCCCAGAGGATCAGCAAGCCCGGAACGCCGTTCGCGGTGAAGGCGACGCTTCCCGAGAGCAGTGCATCGTTCTCGGCCGCCGCACCGGCGAACTTGTGCCACTCGACGTCGAGGTCGATGCCCGCGGCCTTCGCGTGCTTTTCGACCAATCGATGCTTTTCCATCACCATGGCCGGCAGCTGCCCCAGGCTGAAAGAGCGCCCGATCTTGATCGACGTCACCTCGCCAAGCGAGGCGGAAGAAAACACCATCGCGACGGACGCAAGCAACAGCTTGCGCATGGCGGACGCGCGCGCATCCATGCAGCAGACCCTCCCCCGTTGATTCAAACGGCAGCGCCGACGGACACCGCCTGCGGCTTGCATTGCGCACCGTAGGACGTCTGCGGCATCGATGTCAAATGATGGCGAAATCTCGTTTACCCGATGCCTTTCGCGCATCCTTGTGAAGATGCGCGTTCCGCCTCCTCCGGCGGGCGCACGCGGCGGAAAAGTGCGAGCAGCGTCAAGTCGTAGGCAATCTTCATCGCGCCCGCCAGCACGAGCGGCCATCCGAACGGCGACAGAGCCAGAAGATAGCCGGTCAGCAACGGACTTCCCGCCGCAGCGAGGCTGCGCGGCACCGCTGTCGCACTGGCGGCCGCCGGCCGCTCGGGCGGCGTCACGACCGCCATCACATACGAGCTTCGCGTCGGCACGTCCATCTGCGACAGCGCACTGCGCACGAGCAGCAGCGCAACCGCGATATTCACGTCACCGGAGAACGGGATGGCCATCAGCGCGACGCTCGACGGGATGTGGGTAAAAACCATCGTGTTGACCAGGCCGAAGCGACGCGCGAGCGGTGCCGCGACCAGATACGACGCACCGGCCAGCAGGCCGGTGCCGAAGAACAGCATGCCGAGTTCCGCTGCAGTCAGCGCGAAACGCTGCACGAGCCACAAGCTCAGCATCGACTGCACGATCAGACCGCCGGCGAACGCGTCCACGCTGAACAGGGCAGCGAGGGTCAGTACGATGCGCCGCGATTCGCGCAACGGCGCATGGCGGGTGTCGCTGGCCGGGTCGTCGACGCGAGCGGGCAGGCGCCGGTACAGCAACCAGGCAGCGAAGCCCAATGCCGCGTAGAGCACGAACATGCCCTGCAGCGCGACGCGCGACTGAACATGCAGCGCATCAGCAGCCAACCGCGGAACGCCGGCCAGCAGCGCACCCACCGCGCCGCAGACGGCGCCGACCAGGCTGTAACGGGCGAACGTGCTCGTGCGGCGCTCGGCGATCATGACATCCGAAAGCACGGCGTGCTCGAGCGGCAGAAAGACGCTCACGTCGCCGCTCGACGGATTCAGCGTCCCGACGAACGCCACGATGAGCAGCGGCCAGAAGTCGCGCACGCCACTGAACGCGATTCCGGTTGCGATCATCAGCAGCGCCGCGCCCAGCAGCGCGCGGCGGTAACCGATCCGCGTCGCATACATGCCCACGATCAGCGAAAGCGCCGCCGAGCCGAGCAGCGTAGCCGCCGACACGACGCCCACCTGCAGCGGGGTATAGCCGAGTGCGAGCAGGTACAGCGGCAACGTCAGGCTGACGAAGCCGTCGCCGAGTGCGCGCGTGCCACGCGCGGCAAGAACCACTGAAACGATGGAGCCCATGCAATCTCCCGCCCGGACGCTACGCCCGATGTCAGGAGCAGAGCTTGGACACGAGGACTGTCTTGGGAAACGGAAACGGGGAGTCTGCCCGCGCCCCCGCGAGCGAACTGTAGCGCGACAAGGCGACGGCGACAAATGCCGAGCGCGCAGCGGCCCTCCCCAGCCGCAAATGGCAGGCGCTGAAGCGCTCACGCGACGACGAGTTGACGCCTGTCATCATTTGCTGACGCCAGGCAGCACTCGACAGGAAGCGTTGTCGCAGCGACGCCCGGTAAAACCGCATCAAGCGGCATTGGTACGTCCCCTGCTTCTCGCCACGCTCATCTGAACGACGTCGAGACGTCGTCTCGCGCGAGGAAAGCAGGCATGGCAGGCGACCGCGAACGCAACCTTGGCCCGGCGCTCGTGCGGCTGCCCTGGCGGTTCGTTTGCTTTTGCGGCCGCATCGTCGTGCGCCTCTTCGTCGCCGTCGGCCTGCTCGCCGTCGTCGGCGTCGCGGGGTACGTGTGGTTCGAATCCATCGTCGAGGCGACCGATTCGCGGTATGGCGAGCGGATCGATGCGTATTTGCACATCGATCGCAAGGCGATCGACCGGCTGCGCGACCCGACCTACTTCGCGCGCCAATCGGTGCTCGTCACCGAGGACCTCAAGACGGTCGCCTGCATATCGTCGCCCGAGCACCGCATCCTGATCGAGGACGCGGCCGACATTCCTCCGCTCTTCGTCAGCGCGATCCTCGCCTCCGAGGACAAGAACTTCTTCCGCCACGAAGGCATCGACAAGGCAGCCATCGTGCGCGCGCTGGCGAAGCGGCTCCTGCAGGAGAGCCGCTCCGGCGCGTCGACGCTGACGATGCAGATCGCGAAGAACCTTCGCGGCGGCACCGGGCGCCCGTCCACCGAATTGGAGAAGGTCGGCGACATCGTCACCGCATTGCGCCTCGAGCGAGCGTTTTCCCGGCGCGACCTGCTTCTGAAATACGTCAACATGCCGTACTTCGGGCGCGGTCAGTACGGCATCGAAGCGGCCAGCCGCGCGTATTTCGGCAAGCCGGCGAAGGAGCTGACGCTGCACCAGGCAGCGTTCATCGTGGCGCTCATCAACAAGCCGGCGTTGCCCGACCGCGGATTCGCAACCGACCCGCTCCTGAAGACTGCCGAGCAGATCCACGATGCGAACTGGGCCGAAGCGAGCCGGGCGACGATGCGCGTGCTCGATCTCATGCTGGACCAGGGCGCGATCGACGAGGTCGAGCACGCCCGTGCGGCGAGCTTCGTCGAGAAGGCGCTGCGCAGGGAGATCGTGCCGCGGAGCGGCGGCTGCGGAACGCACGATTACTTCCTCGAGCGCGTGCGCCTGCTGTACAAGGACCGCTTCCCGATCAACAAGGGCGGATTGACGATCTCCATTACCCGCGACGACGGGCTGCAGGAGGTCCTCGCGAAGGCGGTCGACACGACGCTTCGCACCTACCGCGAACGCCATCCGAACGACGCGGACAACGACGAACTGCGCGCGGGCGCATTCGCGGTCGACTTCACCGGCGACGTTCTCGCCGAAGTCGGCAACGTCGACTTCCGCCGCTACCGTTACGACGTCATGGCAAGTGGCTGGCGCCAGCCTGGCTCGACGTTCAAGATATTCACGTACGGAAGCCTCGTCGAACGGCTGACGAGTGAAGTCCTCGAGGCCGAGCCGCGATCCGAGTCGGTCGACGCGATCGCGTCGGAAGTTCTCGCCCGCTGCAGCGTGCTCGACGCACCGTTCTTCGTTTCGCTGGGACGCGGGCGCGGCGTCAAGAAGATCGAGAACTTCCACTCCCGGTCCGAACCGGAGTACCGCGGCGAGGTCAGCTGCCGCATTGCACTCGGCGAATCGCGCAACACTGCCGCCATGCGCGCCGGGGCGCGCGCCGGCATCCGAAACGTGATCGAGCTCACGTACCGGCTCGGCATGCCGCGCGATCCTGCGCACCCGCTGCAGCCGTACCCGACGACGGCCATCGGCGCATCGGAAGTGAACCCGCTTGCGATGGCGTCGACCGCCGCTTTCGTCAACGGTGGATTCCGCGTGACGCCTCGCTTCACAAACGACGTCTGCCGCGACGGCAAGTCGCTGCTCGACCACGAAGCAAGCGGCCAGCCGGCCGATTGCGACATCAGGGGTGAACGCGCTCCGCTTCAACCGCGAATCATGCATCCGGCGGTATCGGCGGCGATGATCGAACTGCTGAAGGGGCCGCTCGACATCGGTCCCACCGGCACGGCGGCAGCGCTACGAACCGGCGTCATCCCCGGAATGGATCCGCTCGGCGACGGCATCTGGAAGCTGGCGCCGAACGAGCGCAAGCAACGGATGCTCGCCTTTCCGGCCGAGGATGCGGGCGAGATCGCGGGCAAGACTGGAACGGCAACCAATGCGGACGGCAAGACGTCCGACGTGTGGTTGCTCCTGTTCGTTCCAGGTCCTCCCGACCATCCGAAGAAGGGCATCGTGCTCGGCTTCTGGATGGGCAAGGACTCCAAGGATCACGCGCTCGGGGCCCGCGGCTCGACGGGAGGACCCGGCTTTGCCGAATCGGGCGCGCGCAACTGGCTGCCGTCGGCAGCTACGGTGCTCGCGTTCCTGCGCAAGGAGCGGGGCCTCCTGCGCGCCGGGAACAAGTTCGAGCCGATTTTCCACGACAACGCAATGGCAGCGGGTTATCGCGAGTAACACCGCTTCTGTGCGACGCGCCGTCTTGAATGCCCGGGTGCGCGCAGAGCGTTACCACGACGTCGCGGCGATGCTCGATCCGCCGCAAACGTAGAGCAGCTGTCCGGTCACGAACGCGCATTGCGGCGAAAGAAAATACGCCACGGCGTCCGCCACTTCGTCGGGCGTACCCATTCTTCCCGTCACGACGCTTTTCATCACGTCCGCCGGCGCACGCGCCGCGGAATCCCGCTTGATGGACGCTCGCGTGTCATGCCAAAGCGGGGTCTCGATCGGTCCGGGCGCGACCGCGTTGACCGTAATGCCGTCGCGACCCAGTTCGAGCGCCCACGTCCGCGTGAATGCGACCAGCGCCGCTTTCGCGGCGCCGTACGCCGTCCGATACGGAATGCCCTGTACCGCCCGCGAGGCGATGTTCACGATCCGGCCAAACTTCGCCTCGCGCATCGCCGGCAGCACCGCCTGCGCGAGGATCAGCGCAGCGCGAACGTGCAGGTTCATCAGGTAGTCGAAGTCCTCCATTGCAACGTTCTCGAGCAGCGCCGGGCGATTGCTGCCTGCATTGTTGACGAGCGCCGTGATGTCGAAGCGCAAGACGGCGCTTCGCGCGGCGTCGGCCGTCGCCTTCGGATCGGAGAGATCGACCTCGATGTAATGGAGCCGATCGTGGCTTCGCGCCGGCGGCTTGCGGTCGAGGTCGACGACAGTGCCGCCCGCGTCGAGCACGTGGCGCGCGATGGCAGCCCCAATCCCCGAGCTGGCTCCGCTGACGAGCGTCGCCGGTGAGCTCATCCGTCAGCTGCCCGGGAGCGCCTCGATCTCGCCGGGAAAGAAGAGATCCTTCCAGGAATCGGGTCTCGCCTTGAGAATGCCGATCCGGTGCATGAAGTCGACGTACTTCATCATGTTCTGTGGCGTCTGTCCGAACGTGATCTCGGGGTCCGCCATCATCTTGTCGATCGCGTCGACGCGCGGCTTCGTCTTGAACGTCGCGAGGAAGATCTCGCGCGCACCGTGCCGATCCGAGTGAATGAAACCGATCGCC
>JAICLP010000026.1 GCA_025925475.1 Burkholderiales bacterium
AGAACGCATGCCCGCGTCGTTCCAGTTCCCGGTCCAGTTCGGTCAACAGGATGTTGGACAGCAGCGGCGACAGCGGCCCGCCTTGCGGCGTGCCCTCCGTGCGCGGCTGCACCAAGCCGTCCGCCATCATGCCCGCTTCGAGATAGCGCCGAGTCAGGGTCAAGACCCGTACGTCGTCGATCTTCGCTGCGAGCTTGCGCATCAGAAGGTCGTGGTTGACGCGATCGAAGAACTTCTCCAGATCGATGTCCACCACCCAGCGCTTGCCCTGCGCCACGTATTGGCGCGCCTGGCGTAGCGCCTGATGGGCATTGCGCCCCGGCCGAAAGCCATAGCTTCCATCCGAGAACGCCGGCTCGAAGAGCGGTTGCAGCACTTGATGCAGCGCCTGCTGGATGAGCCGATCCACCACCGTCGGAATGCCGAGCGTGCGTACCCCGCCTTGCGGCTTCGGTATGTCCACCCGGCGTAACGGTTGCGGTTGGTAAGCTCCCGTCAGCAGACGGCCCTTGATCGTGGGCCAGTGTTGCTGCAGGTGAGCTTTGAACGCGGAGACTGTAGCGCATCCACGTTCGCGGCACCCTTGTTCGCCATCACCCGTTGATACGCGAGCGGCTTCAGGTTGCCGCGTTCCACTACGGCCTCCATCAGGCTCGATGCAGCAGCTTCCGCTTTCGTCCGCGTGCGGGTCGTCAGGTCGGCCTCGGCGCAAGTCTCGGCAGGCCCCGAATTCCGTTCGGTGTCCGCCGTGCTCACTTGATCTTGCCGATCAACTTCTGCCTTCATCAGCTTTCCTGAGACTACCGCCGCCTACTCGCGGCCTTTCATGTTCGGCCCTTCGGTTCGTGCGGACACCTACTATGGCCTCGGCTGACTTCTGGCGATGCATCCCGACACCTCGCGATGTCGGTAGCGCAAGGCACACCGCCAGATCTCCCCGGGTATTGCGCACGCACCTTCACGCTTATGCCTGTCGGATTTACGTCGCAGCGTTCCGTGCAAGTATCGGGCTTCGCAGATATTTGCCTGCTCACCCCGCGACGCCGCCTCTATCCGCTTCCTGTTCGTCA
This sequence comes from Burkholderiales bacterium, assembly GCA_025925475.1. GTDB lineage: Bacteria > Pseudomonadota > Gammaproteobacteria > Burkholderiales > Casimicrobiaceae > VBCG01. Next base: position 1,071 of record JAICLP010000026.1, read on the forward strand.
GGCCAGCGCTTTGCCTTCGGCTTCCTCCGGATTCGCGGTCACCCGCGACACCCTTGCCGTTCGGCTAACACTTCTCCTTGCCGAGTGTGTAGAGGACTTTCACCTCCAAGTACGTGCGCCCTGCCGGGCGCACAAAAGAAAACCTCGCCCGCGGGCGAGGTTTCTCCGGAGGAGTGTCGGACGCTATTGGCGCTTCTGCCGCTTGCCGACGAAACCCGAGACCATCAGCATGCCGAGCCCGAGCAGCGCGAGCGTACCCGGTTCAGGCACCGTTGCACGCGTGAACGACTGGTTCGCGTCGGCCTGGAACAGGATGTCGGGGCCGCTACCCGGCGCACCATTGAACGTGCCAACCAGACTTTGAATCGCGCAGTCAGCCGTACCGTTCGACACGCACCGCGACGGATCGACCTGCTGGAACGGCAGGATCTGCGACGTGTTGAACGCGCTGAACGTGATGATGCTTCCGGTCGTCAGGTCGGGGAAGTAGTTCGGGTCTGCGAACGTGATGCGGACCGTGATGTCGCTCGCTCCCGTCCCGCTAACCGTCGACGTGCCTGCCCATTGATTGCCGTTGGGGCTTTGGTCGAGAGGCGTCGCGGTCGTGCTCGACAAGGCGAAATTGCTGCTGAAACCGGAGCCGATCACCTGACCGGAGAGGATCGCCGTCCCGGTGAAGCCCACACCCGTCAGATTGTCGGCCGTGCTGGGAACCTTGAAGATGTCGAAGAAGTTGGTGGTGTTGCTCGAATCGAACCCGAACGTCGCGTTCGAGCAGAATCCGCCCGGGCTGCTGGCGCACGTCAGGACCGTTTCACCGAAACCAGCAACCGCGGTGAAGAAGTTGCTGCCGCCACCATTCGCGAACAACACCTCACTGTTAGCGCCGAGCACTGTCCCGAGATTCGCCTGGAAATAGGTGGTGAAGGCCGAGCCGATGCCAGTAGAACTGTTCGCACCCACGGCAAGCGCACTACCAGGCGAGTAGTCGAACAACGCCACGTTGGAGATGTTTCCGCCGGCGCCCGGGGTGCCGGTCGGGTCGAACGTGATCAGATCGGCGCGCGCTGGAAGCGCCAGCACGGCGAGGATCGCTCCCGTCATCAGCGTCTGCTTGGCAAATTTCATTGTTAGCCTCTCGAGTGTTTTCTAAAACGACGCAGTGCTTCAGCCGCGTAGAAAGCAGCGTCCGTGCCATGGAACAGGATCGTTCTAGGAATCAAGCGATTAGCAAACCGGAACCCGGTGGACGATCGCCTTCGTTTCGGCCAACTGTAAACGGTGCCGACATTCGTTCAGGGGGCGCTGCGGCGGTCGACATCAACGGTCCCGCCCGGCTTGCGTAAGACGACCGCCGGCTCGAAAGCCACGGGCAGGAAGTAACCGAACAGTGCGTAGAAGAGCAGCGCCGGCTTTCGAGCGACGATCGAGCCCGCGGCGGGATCGAGCGCACGATCCATGTCGTGCCCGAGCGCGCGGTTGAACTCGTCCAGGAAGCGGTAATTCGAGAACGGACGCAATGTGTCCATGTACGAGCGCCGGTAGCTCGCCACGAGTTCCGTCCCGCTTTCGGCCGCGAGCCGGTGCAGCGTCGGCTCCGTGATCGTCACCCGATGGAATGGCTGGTGCATCCGCATCACGTGCGGCTCCAGGTCGTCCATCTCGACGGGACCGGCGTCCGCGGTACCGATGTAAAGGATTCCGCCAGCGCGGACGAGCGACAGCCAGCGCGCGAGCTCCGCCCGCGGGTCGTCGACGTGCTCGATGACGTCGTTGGCGACGACGCAATCGAACGTTCGTGCAGGCCACGCGGCATAGGCCTCGACGTACGGATCGAATCCGGTGACGTCGACGTAGCCGCGCTCCTCCAGGTACTGGATGAAGATGCCGTTGCCGCTGCCGACGTCGAGGACGGCGTCGGTACGCGAGACGCCGGCGTGCTCGAGGCGCGCGAGAAGCCGGCGCAACGTGCCGCGCGCGAAGACATCGAGACGGCGGCGGTTCAGCGGATAGTCGGAATAGATATCGCGATAGTCGACGGCTTCCAGGCTGTGGATGCTGTCGCAGCGCGAGCATTTCCACAGCGGGAAGGTGCGTTCCTTGAACCGGGCGGTGTTGCCGCGAACGTCGCCGAACGCGGACGGCGCGTCTTCGCGCGCCCCGTGGCCGCAGATGCGGCATGTCGCCGCGATGTCATGACGCCCCATTCAGCGTCTCCAGAGACGTAGCCGGCCGACCGAGCAGGTGCGACGCGACTCGCAGCGCATTCGCGGCGATCGTCAGCCCGGGATTGGTGCCGCCGCTCGACGGCATGAACGAGGCGTCGACGACATACAGATTGTCGAGGCCGTGCGCGCGGTTGTCCGCGTCGAGCACGCTCGTTCGCGGATCGTCGCCGAAACGGCAGGTACCGCAGGCGTGTGCGAGCAGGCGTGCGTTTTCGGCCTGGCGAATCAGCATGAATCGCAGCGGCTTCAGCAGATTCCGCATCAGCGCGCGCTGCCTCGCGATTCTCGCCTGGTCCGCAGGGCGGATCCGGTATTCGATGGCGAGCGTTGGCGTGCCGGTTGGCGACGATTGTCCGCTCAGCGTGACGCGATTGTCCGCATACGGCGGATCGTCGACGATCGTCGCGAGAACCGTGCTTCGCGCGACGATCCGACGAAGGAACGGTGCCATCAGCGGCCTCGCGACGCCGATCAACGCCGAACGCCACGCCTGCGGTCCGGCACGCGCATCGTCGCGAAGCGAGCGAAAGATCACCTCTGCCGGGGGCAGGCGCCCGAACGATTGCACGGTGCCGAATTTCGCGTCGGTCGTCGCATAGAAATCGTTGAACGCCAGCTCCTTTTGCCGGTTCCCTTCGTCACGCGGCACACCGGGCAGGAAGAGCGCATAGAGATCGTTGAAGTGGCGCATCAGGTTGCGCCCGACGAGGCCCGATCGATTGGCGAGCCCGTCCGGCCATGCATCCGATGTCGACGCGAGCAGAATGCCCGGCGTTCCGAGCGCGCCCGCCGCGAGCACGACGATCGTTCCACGCAACCGAAGAGTTTCGCCGCGACGATCGCAGACGACTTCGGTGACGGCACGCCCTTTCGCTTCCACGCGCACGACGTTGCAGTCGTCGAGCAGCGTCGCGCCGTGGCGCTCGATCGCCGGGGCGATGCACGCGCGCATGCCGTCGATCTTGCAATCCGACGGACACAGATACCCCTGGCAATACCGGCATCCCGCGGTGAAGTCGCAGGCAAGCGGAATTCGATAGACGTGCATGCCCTTCTGCTCGAGAAAGGCCGACAGCGCGCGACCGCGTGGCGAAAGCGGCGGCGGCGGTGAGAGCGCCCGCGCATCGTCTCCGCGCGACGGATCGCGCGTGCCGCGGACGCGATACAGCCGCTCGGCCATTTCATAATGCGGCGCGAGCTCTTCGTAGGCGATCGGCCAGCGCTCGGGCAGCGTCGTGTCGGCGGCATGGGCAAAGCGGGCGCGAGGCGCGAAGTCGACCGGATCGAAGCGCTCCATCGCCATGCCGTAGAGCGCGCTCGATCCTCCGGCACCGCTGCCGATGAAAGGGATGAACGGCGCGTCGCCGCACATGCGATCGAGCACCGCCTCCGACGCCCTGCCCGCTCGCGCGAGAGCTCGTCGCGCATCGTCGGACTCTGCGACAAAACACTCGGCATAGTCGCCACGCAACGCGTTTGTCGCGCTGCCTGCATTCCCTTTGTCGCAGAACAGGACGCGCCATCCGCCGGCCGCGAGCGCATGGCCGAGGGTTGCGCCGCCGATTCCGGTTCCGACGACGATCGCGTCCCAGCCATCGCGTGGAACGGACCCCGTCAGATCGGGCATCGGCAGCCGGTCGATGGCTCTCGTGACCTGCAGTCCATCGGACGATTGTCGCACAGCGAAACGCGCGTTCGGCGTGCGAGAATCGACCGCGATGAATCCCCGCCTGCACGCCTTGGCCGCCTTCGGATTCGTGGCGAGTTCGTTCGAGCAGAGCGCGCGGCTCGCGCTGTGGAGCGTGCTGCGCCATCGACGTCGCACGCTGATCGCCATCGTCGCCGTGGCATTCGGTGCCGCGGCGCTGATTCTCGCGCAGGCGTTCATCGAGTGGATCTTCTGGGCGACGCGCGAAGGCACGATCCAGAGCGGTCTCGGGCACATCCACGTGTCGCGCAAGGGCTTCCAGCAACATGGACGCGCCGACCTCGAGCGTTTCGTCCTGCCCGACGATTCGCCGGTTCTCGCGGCGATCAAAGCGCTTCCCGACGTCGTGGCCGTCGCGCCGCGACTGTACTTCAGCGGGCTCGGCAGCCATGGCGACTCGACGCTGTCGTTCGTCGGCGAAGGTGTCGACCCCGCAAGCGAGCGTCGCTTCGGAAGCATCAACATCATCGTGGCCGGCGACAACCTGGCGGCCGACGCGCCGAAGGCGATCACGATGGGGGAAGGGTACGCGGCGAATCTCGGCGTCGCGGTCGGCGATACGGTGGTCCTGCTCACGACGACTTCGACCGGCGGTGTTAACGCCGCGGAAGTGCGCGTGAGAGGTTTGTTCGCCACGATCAGCAAGGCGTACGACGACAGCGCGGTGCGTGTTCCGATCGCGCTCGCGCACGAGCTTCTGCGCGAGGCCGGCGCGCACGAATGGGTCGTCGTGCTGCGCGACACCGATCAGACCCGTGCCGTTCTCGACACGCTGCGCACGCGCTTCGCGAAGAGCGACCTCGAGTTCACGCCGTGGTACGACCTCGCCGATTTCTACAACAAGACGGTGGACCTGCTGTCGCGGCAAATGGCGCTCATCAAGATGATCATCGGCCTCATCATCGTCCTCACGATCGGCAATTCGATGATGATGGGCGTCATGGAGCGCACGAACGAAATCGGCACGGCCCTCGCGCTCGGCACGCGCAAGCGCGGCATCCTCGCGCAGTTCGTGCTCGAGGGCATCCTGCTCGGGCTCGTCGGTGGCGTGCTCGGCGTGACCATCGGTGTCGTGCTCGCGCACGCGATTTCCGCCGTCGGCATCCCGATGCCTCCGCCGCCCGGGCAGGCGCGCGCGTACCGCGCCGGCATGATCGTCACGACACCCGCCGTCGCAACCGCGCTCGCCCTTGCCGTGACGACGTCGCTCGTCGCAGCCATCTACCCGGCATGGAAGGCGTCGCGCACGCGAGTCGTCGACGCGCTTCGCCACAACCGTTAGCGGGAAGCGCGCCAGCTTGCTGATCGAATTCGCCCTGCGCAACGTCTTTCGCCATCGCGCGCGCAGTGCGATGACGCTCGCCGTCATCGCCCTCGGCGTCGCAGCGCTGATCGTCAGCGCCGGTCTCGTCGCCAATCTCTACCGCCAGCTCGCCGAAGCGGTGATCCACTCGCAGACGGGACACCTGGAGATCGCGACGCCTGCATTCTTCAGCGCCGGTTCCCGCTCTCCCGAAAAGCATCGCATCGAAGGCGCCGCAAATCTCGCCACGCAACTGTCGCGCGTACCCGGCGTTTCCGAAGTGACCGCGCGGCTCGCGTTCACGGGCCTTCTCAGCAATGCCCGCACGCAGCTGCCCATCATCGGCGAGGGCATCGAAGCGGACAAGGCGGCGCGGCTCGCGACCTCGATCTCGATTCTCGACGGTCACCGTCTCGGCGCCAATGATCGGCACGGCGCGCTCGTCGGAGAAGGCCTTGCAAACGCGCTGGGGCTTCATCCCGGCGACCCGGTGACGCTGCTTGCGTCGACGTTCGAAGGCGCGATCAACACGGCCGATCTCGAGGTCGCCGGCATCTTCCGCAGCTTCTCGAAGGACTACGACGCTCGCGCCGTCAAGGTGCCGCTCGACGTGGCGCAGGACCTGCTCGGGACGCCCGATGCAAACGTGCTCGTCGTCCTGCTCGCGGATACCGGGCGCACGCTCGACGTGCAATCGGCGATGGCGGCGGACGTCGAGGCGCGCGGGCTCGTCGTCAGGAACTGGCAGCAGTTGAACGACTTCTACGAGAACACCGTGCGCCTGTTCGACCGCCAGTTCGGCGTCCTGCGTCTCATCATCCTGTTCATGGTCGCGCTCGGCGTCAGCAACGCGATCAACATGACGATCTTCGAGAGGCTCGGCGAATTCGGCACGATGCGCGCGCTCGGCGATCGCAACGCCAAGGTCTTCCGCCTCGTGATGATCGAATGCGTGCTGCTCGGGACGATCGGTGCGTGCCTCGGCGTGCTGGCCGGCGTGCTCGTGGCGGCCCTCGTCTCGATCACCGGGATCCCGATGCCGCCGCCACCGAATTCGAACATCGGCTTCACCGCGAGGGTCGATCTGTCGTTCTTCTCGTGCATCGAGGCGTTCGCCATCGGCTGGGTCGCGACCGTGCTCGCCGGACTGATCCCCGCGGCCCATGCGCGCCGCGTGCCGATCATCGATGCGCTGCGCCGCGCGGTTTGACGCTTCTCGCGCGGATCATGGTCCGTAGAGCAGGATTCATGCATTTCGCCGTGCAGGAATGCGACGGAAAACTTCGCAATTCGCCGTGTATCGATCATGTAACGCGAACAGGTGTCGCCATTCGGCGACGCTTGTTCTGCGCACGTATCGACGCTGAAATAATTGTTTGGGAAGCACGATTTCTTCGATCGAACTCAACATTTGCCGCTGCAATTGAGTTAGACTGCGGCCGGATTTCCCCAGAACAGCCGGATGCCGAACGCTGAAATGCCACCCGCGCAGCGCGAATCGAGTGTCGGCTTCGCCGATAACGCCCACCGGGAAGGAGAACACTGATGATTCGACGGGCCAGCAATGCGGTTCGCGCGTTCGACACCACACACCACACCGACGCGTCGTATACCGGGCCCCGAACGATAGCGGCAGTACCGCAAAGACCCACTCTCCGATCGATCTGCCTTCAGGAAGGCGACACCCTTCCAACGCTCGTCGGCACCAGCCAGAAGCTCTTCAAGATTCGCCTCGCCGATTCCGGCGGACACCTCTCCTCGACCAGTTACCTGCTGAAGCGCCGCTACGCCTGGCGCGGTTACGAAGTCGAGGGCATCGACCAACAGTCACCGAACCGGATCGCGCTCTCGGCTTGCGATCACGAGGAGCGTGTCGTGGCCACGATCTCCGTCGGCCTCGACTCGTCGGCGGGACTGTTCGTGGATGCGCTCTATCGCGACGAGGTCGAGCGCGTCCGCGCCGGCGACCGGCGCGTCTGCGAGTTCACGAAGCTCGCCATCGACGAGACGGTGCGCTCGAAACCGGTGCTCGCATCGCTGTTCCACATCGCGTTCATCTACGCGCGAAGGCTGAATCGCTGCACGGATCTGTTCATCGAGCTCAATCCCCGCCATGTGTCGTTCTACAAGCGCATGCTGGGGTTCGACGATTGGGGCAGTCCGCGCTTCGATCCTCGCGTCGGTGCACCTGCCGTGCTGATGCGGCTCGACCTCGACTATGCGGAGGAGCAGATCCAGGCGCTCGGCGGGCAGCCCGATCTCGGTGCCACGAAGCGCTCCCTCTATCCCTACTTCTTCTCGGCACGCGAAGAACTCGCGATCGTGCACCGCCTTCGTGCGCTAGACTGACGGCTTCGCAATCCGGGCGTCCGGCGACGCCCACCGGGGCATGCCGAACATTCCTTCGGGGAACGAAGGCGACACGATCGTTTCCATTCCGAAGTCGCCGCGCCTTGCGCCGCTGCTGCACAATCCCGGCGAGCTCGACGAGGGCGAAAGCCTTTCCGACGCCCGATTCAAGATCCGGCTTGCGAACACATTGGGCCGCCGCAGCACGGCGAGCTACCTGATTCAACGCCGCTACGCCTGGCGCGGCTACCAGACGTCGCCGATCGCCGCGAACGCGAACCTGATCACGCTGGCAGCATTCGACAAGGACCATCCGATCGCGACGATCAGCGTCGGCCTCGATTCCCCGGCCGGGCTTGGCGTCGAGGAGCTGTATCCCGATGAAGTGAAGCGGCTGCGCGGCGAGAACGTGCGGCTATGCGAGTTCACGAAGCTCGCGGTCGACAACATGATCCGCTCGAAAGCCGTCCTCGCGGCGATCTTCCACATCGCCTACATTCACGGGCGACGCCTGTTCGATGCGACCGACGTGCTCATTGAGGTGAACCCGCGGCACGTGCGGTTCTACCAGTCGATGCTCGGCTTCGACATCGTCGGGGACGAGCGCCTCGATCCCCGCGTCAGCGCGCCGGCGCTGTTGCTTCGGCTGCCGCTCGGGTACGCCGAGCAGCAGATCGCCATCTGGGGCGGACACCGGGAGCGCGCGGAGGAAACGCGGCTGCTGTATCCGCTGTTCTTCTCCCCCGACGAAGAGAAGGGCATCGAAGGGCGCCTGCGCGCGATTGCCTGAGGCCTGGCGTCAGCAACCCCTTAGCGTACGAGGAGTTCGGCAAGCGGCCGGCGCAGCGACCGCGCGCGCGGCGCCGATCCCGCGCCGATGCGGCCCATGAACACGGCCCTCTGGGCGTCGTCGCCGATGATCTGCTGCAGGCGAGCGGCCAGTTCCCGCGCGCGCGACGCGATCCCGGCCTTGCGCGAGAAGGCACGATCGCGCCGGGCGTAAGCGGCGAAGATCAACGGCGTCATCTCTGGCTGCACCCACAGGTCGAGCGTGGTCGCGGTCAGCCACAGTCTCTGCATCGCGCGGCCGGCGGCGACGTAGTCGTCGATCGTCGTGGGCTCCCGCGTTGCGACGATCAGAAAATGCGCCGCGCATGCGAGTCCCGGCACGAGGTCGAGCTGAACTCGGGGTGCGACCGTGCCCGCGAGATAGCGGTTGAAGAATTCGACGCGCGACCAGCGTTGCATGATCCACGCCATCAGTCGCGTCGTCAGCGGATCGAGGCCGATGGCGGCATCGGGTACCCTGGTCTCGCTGAATCGACTGTTCCACGCGATCACGTCACGGTGGACGGCATAAGCCTCGGGCGCGACAAGGCGCAACTTCGCATAGTGGAAGAGCAACAGCGCCGTCTTCGCGCGACTCGCGCCTTCGAGCCACCGCACCTCGTAGCCATCGCCGACGGCCGCCTGCAACGCGGCCTTCTCCGGAGGTCGCAACGCGCGCATCCGCAGGGGCCGCCGCTGGACGGCCCGCCGCTCGATGGCTTCGGCGAGCGGCTCGCGTTCGATCGCGTTGGCAGGCACGAAGCGCACGTCGAACTGCGGCCGCGCATCGGGGCTGTCGGTCCGACGCGTCGCCGTCGCGACGAGCCCCTGCTCGCGTGCGGCGATCGCGATCGTCTCGAGCAGCGCGCCGTGCGCAAGCTGACTCGGGCGGCCGTCGATGTCGTAGACGCACCATTCGCGCGTGTCGTGACCGTGCACGACCACGTGATCGTCGCCGGCGACTTCGAAGCGCCACGGCTGGCTGTTGTCGCCGCTCGGCGCCCAGCGCGCGCGATCGAGGATGCGCTCGACAACCCGTGGAGGCGCCTCTGGCGCGCTCGCCACGCCTACCGCCGAAACTGGCGTCTCGCCATCGCGAGCACGAGACGCTGGACGAGGCCGCGGTTGCCGCGAGGCCGCCACGTGTGGACGAAGCGATTCGTATAGGCGTCGAAGTGCAGGCCGTGCGGAGCGGCGATGACCTTGCCACGATGGAGCAGGATCTTCAGGACCTGCGTCGCCGCGATGCCCGCGCAAAGCTCGCATGCCATCGCAGTCGAAGGTCCGTATTGCTGCTTGAGGTTCACGCGCGAAGGGTCGACGAGATAGCGCCGGTGAAGCATGGCGGGCGACACGCCGAGCAGGAAGCGCAGCGCCTTCTCGTTGTCGCTCGCGCCGCTGAAGCGGAAATACTGCTCGAACGACATGCGGTGCGGCAGGAAGTTGAGCAGCGCAGCGCCCATGCCGATCGGCGCCACCGTCACCGCAGGTATCCGTTTCGCACGGCACGCGGCGAACGTGCGCTCCCGCGCATCGAATGCGAAGAAATCGAGGCCGTCGACGTACACGTCGACATGATCGAGGAACGCATCCAGATTCGCGGCGGAAACGCCGTCGTCGAGCGCGCGAATGTCGACTTCCGGATTGATCGCGCGCGCCATCGCGCTCATCACGTCGACCTTGCGCTCGCCCAGCGTATCGACCGTCGCACCCGCCTGGCGATTGAAATTGACGAGGTCGAAGCGGTCGGGGTCGGCAATGCTGAAATGGCCGATGCCGAGACGCGTCAGCGTCAGCAGGTGGCTGCCGCCCACGCCGCCGAGTCCCGCGATCGCAACGCGCTTGTTCCTTAGCGTCTGCTGCTCGGCCTCCGTCACCCAGCCGATGTTGCGCGAGAACGCCTCGTTGTAGCCGAACCGGGCCAATATCCGCTCTCGAAAGCCCGCTACTCGAGCTTCTTCAGGTAGTCCTTCGTGAACACCTTGTCCGGCAGGTCGCGCGGCTTCATGCCGCTGTAATCGAGGACCGACCGCTCGCCCGGACGCACGGCGTCGACCATCACGAGGCGGGTCGGCCGCACCTTGCCGCCAAGCTGGTCGAACTGCTCGTACGTGCACGTCTTGAGCAGGCGGCCCGACGCGGAATAGAACTCGGCCTTGTAGGGCCATCGGTTCGATGCGCGCACCCAGTACACGACCTTCGGATACGTGACGCCGCGCTCGCTCGCCGTCAATTCCAGCACATGGTACTGCTGGCCGTCGATCGCTTCGTCGCGCACGATCCTGGCGTCGTAGTCGCCGGCGAGATTCGCGCGCGCGAGGTCTCCATTCGCGACCTGTCCGGTGAGCCGTTGCGCGAGCGACAGGCGCACCGGCTGCGACACGTTCGGGAGGAACATCCACAGGTCGTGGCCCTTCATCAGCAGGATCTGCCCGCGCTCCATCGCCGGCGCGGTGATCATGACGACCGTGTTGTCGTTGCCCTTCGACAGCACGCGGTAACGGCGCTCCTCGTCGGTCTTGCCGTCATGCGACGAACTGATCGCGACGTCGACCTGGAATCCGTCGGCCGGAAAGCGGATCCGATCGGCGTCCTCGACGATCTTGCGCGCCTGTGCGTCGGAATTGGACGCCTGTGCGCTGGAATCGGATGGCGCGGCGTCGTTTGCCGCGACGGTCGGGGGCGCGACCGCCACGAGGGCGAGCGCGACGAGAAATGGGACAGCGTGAATCTTCATCGAATGTTCCTGCAATTGCGAAGGCGGCCGCAGGACGCGGCGGCGGCGTACCGACAAGACGTGGCGACGGCGAGCAAGGGCGCAGTCAGTGGCGCGCCCGACAGGATTCGAACCTGTGACCCTTGGCTTCGGAAACCAATACTCTATCCAACTGAGCTACGGGCGCGTCGCAGTGGCGAATTATAGCGGCCGCGCCGCGCGATCGTCCAACGGCGCGGCGTCGTCGTGCGAGTCGCCGCTATAATGCCGAGTTTGGCCGCGCAAGCGTCTTTCGATCATCGAGTTCCCACGCGACTATCCTCCAAAAATGACGGACCACGACCCGCACTCCTCCGCGATCAAGACCCCGAAACAGCTCATCGTCGTCGTTCTGCTCGCGTTTCTCGTGCCGATCACCGTCATGTTATTGCTGTCGCAACTGTTCACGAGCGGCACGCACGACAAGAAGGAAGACCCGCAGCGCGTGATCGACCGCATCAAGCCGATCGGCACCGTCGTGATCGCGGAAGCGAGTCCGGCGAGCGGCAACATGACCGGGCAGCAGGTCTTCGGGCAAGTCTGCAAGACCTGTCACGAGCCCGGCATCGCGGGCGCGCCGAAGGCCGGGGACAAGTCGGCATGGGCACCGCGCATCGCCGAAGGCGAGGCGACGCTCGTTTCGCACGCGATCAACGGCTTCCAGGGCAAAACCGGCGTGATGCCGCCGAAGGGCGGCAATCCGAGCCTCACCGACGACGAAGTGCATCGCGCGGTCGTCTACATGGCCGATCAGTCGGGTGCGAACTGGAAGGAGCCGGCCCCGATGCAGACCGCAGCGGCCGCGCCGGCACCGGCGCCCGCAGCGGCGGCAACCCCGGCGCCCGCGCCCGCACCGACGGCGGTTGCGAGCGCGTCGAACGTGCCGAGCCAACCGGCGGCCGGCGCGACGAGCGCGGCAAGCGCAGGCGGCAGCGCCGAGGGCAAGGGCGTCTACGACGAGACTTGCCACGTCTGCCACGGGACGGGGCTCCTTGGCTCGCCGAAGTTCGGCGACAAGGCCGCCTGGGCGCCCCGGATCGCGACCGGCATGCCGGCGCTCTACAACGCGGCGCTTCATGGCCTCAAAGCGATGCCGCCGAAGGGCGGCAATGCGTCGTTGACCGACGCGCAGGTCAAGGCGGCCGTCGATTACATGGTGGCCGCGGCGAAGTAGCGCGTAAACCGAATTGGGGTCAGAGACGATTTTCCGGCGCACTGCAGGAAAAGTCGTCTCCGACCCCAATTCGGTTATCGGGCGACGAGGGCTTTCAGCGCGGCCAGCCGCGCGTTGCCCGTTTGCTTCGCCTGCGACGCCTCGTCGCCGGAAAGCGGGCGATCGGCGTAGCGCAGATCCTCCTGCGCCAGTTCGGCGAGGAAGCGCGACGGCGCGCAGTCGACCTTCTCGCCGGCGCGCTTTCGCGTCGCGCAATACGAAAGCGACAGCGTCTGCTGCGCCCGCGTGAGGCCGACGTACATCAGCCGCCGCTCCTCGTCGATGTTGCCCGCGTCGATCGCCTCGCGGTGCGGCAGCACCCCCTCCTCCAGGCCGACCAGGAACACGTGCGGAAACTCGAGACCCTTCGCCGCGTGCAGCGTCGATAGCCGCACGGCATCCGGCCGCTCCTGCTCGCGGCCTTCGAGCATCGTGATCAGCGCGACCATTTGCGTCAGCTCGAGCAGGTTCTTTCCGTCCGCTTCCCCCTTTCGCGTGAGCCACGCGACGAAGTCGTCGACGCTTTGCGAGCGTGCCTGCGCGTCGCGCTTGTCGAGCGTGGACGTGAGCCAGTCGGCATACGCGATCGTACGCAGCAACTCGTCGAGGAGCCGCCCTGCCGGCTCGCGTTCCGCGCGATGGCGGATCCCATTGACCATGGCGCAGAAAGCCTCGAGCGCTGCACGTTGCCGCGAAGGCACCGCCGACGCGAGTTCGGCCTCGAATACTGCGCCGAACAAGCTCGTGTGGCGCGCCTGCGCGACACGACCGAGATGCGCGAGCGTCGCCTGGCCGACGCCGCGCTTCGGCACCTGCAGTGCGCGCACGAACGCCGGATCGTCGTCCTCGTTCGCGATCAGCCGCAGGTACGCGACGATGTCCTTGATCTCCGTGCGCTCGAACAGCGACTGCCCGCCGGAGATCTCATAGGGAATCGAATGCGCGCGAAGCGCCGTCTCGAACGGCCGCGCCTGATGGTTCCCGCGATAGAGGATCGCGTAGTCGGAGAGTTTCGTCCGCCGCTCGAACTTGTGGGCAAGCAGGCGCCGCACCACGGCTACCGCTTCGGCCTCCTCGTCGGCGGCCGGTGCAACGCGCAACGGCTCGCCATGTGCGAGCTCCGTCCACAGCCGCTTGTCGAAGAGCTTTGGATTGTTGCCGATCAACGCGTTCGCGCAGCGCAGGATGCGCACCGTCGAGCGGTAGTTCTGTTCGAGCTTGATGACGCGGAGCTCCGGATAATCGCGCGGCAGCGCCGCGAGGTTGTCGAGCGTCGCGCCGCGCCAGCCGTAGATCGCCTGGTCGTCGTCGCCGACGGCGGTGAACGGCGTGTCGCGGCCGACCAGATGGCGAAACAGCCGATACTGCGCGCCGTTCGTATCCTGGTATTCGTCGATCAGCAAATGCGCAATGCGTGCCTGCCAGCGTGCCCGCGCGTCGGCGTCGTTGTCGAACAGCGCGACCGGCAGCGCAATCAGGTCGTCGAAGTCGACCGCCTGGTATGCGGCGAGCGCATCGCGATAGCCGGCGTAGGCGCGCGCAGCGGCGAGCTCGTCGTCGCTGCTCGCGCTGGCAAGCGCCGCCGAAGGCTCGACCAGCGCGTTCTTCCATTGGCTGATCTTCCACTGCATCGAGCGTGCTCGCGCACGATCGGCGGTCGCCCCGAGCTCGGCGACGATCGGCTCGATGTCCGACGGATCGAAGATCGAGAACCCGCGTTTCAGGCCGAGCGCGGTCGCTTCCTCGCGCACGATACGAAGCCCGAAGCTGTGGAACGTCGAGATCGAAAGCTTCGACGCAACGCCGTCGGCACGCAGCGCCTGCTCCGCACGCTCGCGCATCTCGCGCGCGGCCTTGTTCGTGAACGTGATCGCGACGATTCGCGACGCATCGACGCCGCGCCCGCAAAGGTGCGCGATCTTCGCGGTGATGACGCGGGTCTTGCCGCTGCCGGCGCCGGCGAGCACGAGCAGCGGCGCGCCGTCGCATTGCACCGCTTCGCGCTGCGCGGCGTTCAGGGGGAACTGCAAGGAGAACCGTGATGGCGTTGCTACAATGGCCTGCGATTGTACCGGCGCACTCCACTTTCAAGCAGTCTTGACAAGCGCGGCGCAACCCATTCCCGGCTTTCCATTGGCGCTCTACGCGATCGGCGACATCCAGGGTTGTCACGCGGAGTTCTGCGAGCTCCTGACGCTGATCGGATTCTCGAAGACCGACGACCGGCTGTGGCTGACCGGCGATCTCGTCAATCGCGGTCCCGATTCGCTCGCCGTGCTGCGCGAAGTGCGTGCGCTTGGCGACGCGGCGCAGACGGTGCTCGGCAATCACGACCTGCACCTGCTGACCGTCGCCGCCGGCCACGCCGGTGCGCACCGCGACGACACGCTCGCGCCGATCCTCGCTGCGCCCGACCGCGACGAATTGCTCGACTGGCTCGCGTCGAAGCCGCTTGCGATCATCGAAGACGGCATGCTCATGGTGCACGCCGGCGTGCTGCCGCAATGGAGCGCCGGACGCGTCGTCGAGCTCGCGCACGAAGTCGAAGCGACGCTCGGAAGCGCCGCGCGCGAGGACCTACTCCGCGTGCTCTACGGCGACGAGCCGCGCGCGTGGAGGGACGATCTCGAAGGCTTCGACCGGCAGCGCGCAATCGTCAATGCGTTGACACGCCTGCGCTTCTGCACCACCGATGGACGAATGGAGTTTCGCGAAAAGCGCAGTGCTGCTTACGCACCTGCCGGCTTCGCGCCGTGGTTCGCGCATCCGAGCCGGCGCAGCGCGTCGTCGCTCTTGATCTGCGGGCATTGGTCGACGCTCGGCCTTCTGCTCGCACCGAACGTGCTGATGCTCGATTCCGGCTGCCTCTGGGGCGGCGCGCTCACGGCGATACGGCTTCCCGATCGTCGCGTCTTCCAGGTTCCGAGCCGGGAGCCGGTCGCGCCAATGCCGCGCGGATGACGCGCTCCGCGTCGCCGGCGAGCAGGCGGCGATGCCGGTCGGCCGCAGGCAACGGCGGCATCGCGACGATCTCGACGACGAGCGCCGGCGCACCGCAGATGCGCCAGAACGAATGCACGAACGTCACGTCGTCGTACGCCGGCGCGAACGAGATATCGCCCGCCGGCGTGCGATAACGAAGCGCAACCGGCTGCACCGCCCCGTGCGCGTCGACGATCGGCTGCAGAAGCGAGCCCTTGAACGGCAGCACGTCCGTGCCGTCCGTCACCGTCCCTTCGGGAAACACCGCGACGATGTCGCCGTCGGCAAGCGCCGCGGTCACCTCACGATTGACGCGATGCGTGTCGTGCCGACGCGCGCGCTCGATGAAGAGCGTACCCACGCCGCGCACCAGGCGCCCGATCAGCGGCCAGCGCGCGATCTCCGATTTCGCAATGAAGCGCACCGGCCCGACCGCGTGCAGCGCGAAGATGTCGAGCCACGACACGTGATTCGCGACGACGATCACGTTCGGATGCGAAAGCGCACCCGTCATCCGGATCTCGACGTGCAGAAGGTGCAGAAGCCGCCGCGACCAGCGGCGAATGCGCACGCGCCGCGCATGGGCATCGAGCCGCGGAAACGCGAAGAGGACGGTGCAGAGGCCGCGAACGAAGTGCAGCGTGACGCGCGCGATCCGCGAGAACCTTCGCACTGCGACGTCAACGCCGCGGCGCGATCACCAGAGGCGCTCGCCGAACGCGTCGCGGTAGCGCGCCGCGACGGTCTCGCGATCGACGACATGATTCTGGCCGCCGCGCGACGCGATCTTCATCGCGCCGAGCACCGATGCGAGTTGCCCCGTGCGCTGCCAGTCCCATCCGGCGGCGATCCCGTACAGAAGGCCCGCGCGGTACGCATCGCCGCAACCGGTGGGATCGACGACGGCGGATGCCCGGGCCACCGGGATCGCATGCGTCGCGCCGTTCGCATGGATGACCGAGCCTTCACCACCGAGCGTAACCACGAGCGCATCGACGCGTTCGGCGAGGTCGCCGACCGACCAGCCGGTGCGCTCGGACAAAAGCTTCGCCTCGTAATCGTTGACCGCGAGGTACGTCGCCGCGTCGATCAGCGTCGCGAGCTCGTCGCGCGAAAAGAGCGGCAACCCCTGGCCGGGATCGAGCAGGAACGGAATGTCCTGCGCGGCGAACTGCGCCGCGTGCGCCTGCATCCCTTCCTTGCCATCGGGCGCGATGATGCCGAGGCCGACGTTCGCGACATCCGTCACCGCATTGCGATGCGAATGGTTCATCGCGCCGGGATGGAATGCGGTGATCTGGTTGTCGTCGAGGTCGGTGATGATGAACGCCTGCGCCGTGTACGTGTCCTCGATCACACGCACGCCGTCGGATGCGATCCCGAGGCCGGCGAGCCGCGCGCGATAGGCGTCGCCGTCGGTGCCGAGGGTGCCCATGACGACGGCGTCGCCACCGATGCCGTGCAGGTTGTAGGCGATGTTGCCGGCGCAGCCGCCCCATTCGCGGCGCATGTCGCTGATCTGGAACGACACCGACAGCACGTGCGTCTGGTCGGGCAGGATGTGGCGCCCGAACCGATCGGGAAACACCATGATCGTGTCGAACGCAAGCGAGCCGCAGATCAGTGTTCGCATGGAAAGCGCCGCGAGTTATGCCGCGCCGAAGTGTAGCGCAAGGCTCGAAAGCGGCGGACGCTGCGAAATGCGCTCACGTCCTTCGGACTCCCTCTTGCGCCTGCGGAAGAGGGACGGGTGAGGTCAGGCGGCGTTGTTCATTGCCTCGCGGCCGATTTCGCGAACGATGTACTGCTGACGCCGCGACACCGGCAGCGACTCGATGATGCCGTGGAGGAGCACTTCCCAGTGCGCGTCACCGTCGTCGTTCGCGCGCCGCTCGAAGCCGCGGATGAAATCGCGTGCGACGAGGCAGTTGCGATGCACGCGGACGAACCGCGCACCGAATTCCTGCTCGAGCCTCGTGAGCGACTCCTCGAGCAGATACTCGCGCTGCGTCGTCCGGATCGTGATGTACTTGAGCTCGGCCTTGAGGTAGATCACCTCGTCGACCGGCACGAGCACGACGCGCGAGCGTTCGGTCACGGACAGGAAGCGCCTCGCGGCGGCGGGCAGTTGAGTAAGCTTCTCGATCGTCATGGGCTTCAGTCGCGGCACTTTCTGCAGTGCAGCCAGCAGTCGCTGGACGCGGACCGGCTTCACGAGATAGTCGACCGCGTGCACTTCGAATGCGGCCAGCGCGTGCTGGTGAAATGCCGTCGTGAAAATCACGACCGGCGGGTGCGTGAGCTTTAGCAAGTGCCGCGCCAGTTCGATGCCGTCCATCGCCGGCATGTGAATGTCGGTCAACACGAGATCCGCGGGCGCCGAATGCAGGATGTCGAGCGCCTCGCGTCCGTTCTGCGCCTCGCCGACGATCGAGATC
>JAICLP010000213.1 GCA_025925475.1 Burkholderiales bacterium
ACGCGCGTCATGCGGAAAGCGGACCGGCAAGCGGTTTGCGGTCGACGGCGTTGCGGTCCGGCTAGATCTTCGCGTTCGCGCCGCCGTTGATCGTCGCCGACTTCACGGCACCGTTTTCGACGCCATGCTTCTCGAGGATCTGCCGGTAGGTGCCGTCGGCGATCAGCGCGTCGAGCGATTTCTGCAGCGCGTCGCGAAGGGTGGTATTCGACTTCGCGACGCCGATGCCGAGCGGCACCGGCTGGTATTCATGGTTGCGCACGACGTCGAAGATCGTGCCGTCGCCCGCCGTTTTGGCGAGGTACACCATCACCGGGGAGTTGCCGAGGAACGCGGCGACGTGTCCCGTCTGCACCTGGAGGCGGGCGTCCGACGGTTGCGCGTATTGCAGGTTCTCGATTGCCGGCTTGCCTGCGGCCGTGCACTTCGCGCTCGTATCGTCGACGAGCTTGATCTGCGTCGAGCCCTGCACCGTCGATACCTTCTTGCCGCAGATCGTCTCGAGGCTCTCGACGTGCTCGGGATTTCCCTTCCTGATGAGGAGCATCGTGCCGAGGTTGAAGAAGTCCACGAAGTCGAGCAGCTTCTCCCGCTCGGGCGTGTCGTTCATCATCGTGAACGTGATGTCGATGCGCTTCGCCTGCATCGCCGGAATGAGCGCGTTGAACGGGATCGATTCGAAAACGATCGTGCGCCCCATCTGCTTGCTCATCGCAGCCGCGAGATCGACGATGGCGCCCTGCAGCGTCGTGCCGTCGGAGGCGTAGGAAATCATCGGCGGGCTGTTGGTGATCGAGCCGGCCTTGATGTCGTCGGCGGCGAGCGCGGCGCCACCGGCGAGCAATGCAGCCAGCGCGGCCAGCGGCAGGAAATGGCGGATCGACTGCGGCATCGTGTGTCCTCCCCGATCGAAACGATGAACGTTACCAGATGCGCTGCTCGTGCGGCGAGACGCCCGCCGGCGCCTACCTCGGCTTTGCGGCGCTTGCGCTGACCGCGGCGAGGATGCCCTGCAGGAGCGCCACCGGCGACGGCGGGCAGCCCGGGATTGCGACGTCGACGGGCACGATCTCGGAGACGGCACCCACCGTCGCGTAGTCGGGGCCGTACACGCCGCAGCCGCTCGCGCAGGCACCCACCGCGATCACCAGCCTGGGTTCCGGCATTGCTTCGTAGGTCCGGCGCAGCGCGCCCGCCATATTCTTCGTCACGGGACCGGTCACCATCAGCACGTCCGCGTGCCGGGGGCTTGCGACATAGCGGATGCCGAGGCCTTCGACGTTGTAGTACGGATTCGACAGTGCCTGCGATTCGAGCTCGCACGCATTGCACGAGCCCGCGTCGACATGACGAAGCGCCAGCGCGCGTCCGAGCGTGCGCAGGATGTCGTCGTGCAGGCGCCGCACGACGACGTCGTCGCCGGCAGGCGTGGGCGGCGGCTCGCTGCGGATGCCGACGCGAAGGATTTGTCGCAGCGTCTCGTACATCAGAGATCCTGTCCGCTGTACGACAGGTTGAACGACTTGTTGATCAACGGAAAATCGGGAACGATGTTGCCGATGACCGCGTGCTCGACGACCGGCCAGTTGCACCACGACGGATCCTGCGGATGGCAGCGGCGGATCACGTTGCCTTCGCCGATTTCGAGCGCGACCAGCACGGGTCCGCGCCAACCTTCGACGTAGCCGAGCGAGATCCGGTCCGCGGGCAGGTCGGGTCCCGACGCGTGCACGGGGCCCATCGTCGCGGGGTCGAGCAATGCCGTGGTGATGATGCCGATGAGCCGCGCCGATTCGAGCGCCTCGTCGAAGCGCACCGCCACGCGCGCCCACACGTCACCCGCGGTCTGCGTCGCGATGCGCACGTCGAGCAGATCGTACGGCGCGGACGGAAAGTCGCAACGGATGTCGCGCGCCTGGCCGCTGGCGCGTCCGGCGAGTCCCATGAGCCCGAGCGAGCGCGCGAGCTTCGGCGCCGCACGGCCGCAATTGCGGAAGCGATCCTGCACGCCGGCATGCTCGTCGTAGATGCCGCGCAGCCGCACGATCTGCCGCGCGAGCCGGTCGGCCTCGTCGTGCATCGCATGCACGTGCTCGAACGCAAGCTCGCGCGAGAGGCCGCCGGGGACGACGGTGTCCATCATCAGGCGATGACCGAATGCGGCCTGATTGCGCCGCAAGACGTCCTCGCGCAGCCGCGAGAATTGCGCGAGGCCGAACGCGAAGCCCGCGTCGTTGCCGATCGCGCCGATGTCGCCGAGATGATTCGCAAGACGCTCGCGCTCGAGGCACAGCGCACGAATCCACCGGGCGCGCGCGGGCGGCACGAAACTGGCCGCGGCTTCGACGGCCCCGGCGAAGGCCCACGCGTACGCGACCGTGCTGTCGCCCGAGACGCGTCCGATGAGCCTCGCGCCATCGTCGATCATCATCGACTCGAAGCGCTTCTCGATGCCCTTGTGCGCATATCCGAGGCGTTCCTCGAGGCGCAGGACTTTCTCGCCGACGACCTGGAAGCGGAAGTGTCCCGGCTCGATGATGCCCGCATGAACCGGGCCGACGGGAATCTCGTGCACCCCTTCACCGTCGACGCGCACGAACGCGTATTCGTCCTGCTCGTCGGACATCTCCGCTACCGGCGCGAAGTCGCGGCGCAGCGGAAACGCGTGCGTCGCGTGCCCCTGCGTCCATAGCCACGGACGTTGATCGTCGGACTCGGCGGCAATGCCGAGCAGATCGTACGTCGCCCGCTGCATCCGGTTGGCGGCGGGAAAGATCGGGGTCAGGTCGGGATAGCGCGAACGATCGTCGCGCAGCGTGTGCTCGAGCAGCGTCAAGCCGTCGGAATCCTCGAGCACGACGCGCAGGCAGAAGCCGCGATGCAGGTCGCGCTCGTCGCTGGCCCAGAGCGCAACGAGGCGGCCATCGTTCTCCCATGCGAGCCGGCACGCCGTCAGCAGCTGTCCCGAGCTGACCTGCGCCCGCTGCGCGGGGACGCCGCCGGCGAGCGGTGCGGCGACGAGTCCGAGCGGGGCGACGTTCATCCGATCAGTTGCGCAGCGCTGCGGTACCACTGCGCGAGAAACGGCGGGATCCAAAGGCCCAGCATCAGGACGAGCGCGAGATGGACGAACACCGGCAGCATCGCGGGGCGCACCGGCAATCGCGTTGCGGTCGTGTCGCCGAATACCATCGGCTGGACCTTCGAGAAGATCGCGGCGAACGCGACGCCGAGGGCGGCGAGCAGGAACGGCGTTGCCCATGGCTGCTCGCGCATCGCCGTGGTCAGGATCAGGAATTCGCTGGCGAAGACGCCGAACGGCGGCATGCCGAGGATCGCGAGTGCGCCGAGCGCCAGGCCCCAGCCGACGACCGGACTGATCGTCACCAGACCGCGGATGTCGTGCATGATCTGTGTCCCCGTCTTCTGCGCCGCGTGCCCGGCGGCGAAGAAGATCGCCGATTTCGTGAGCGAGTGCACGGTCATGTGCAGAAGCGCCGCAAAGTTGGCGACGGGGCCGCCGAGTCCGAACGCGAACGTGATGATGCCCATGTGCTCGATCGACGAATACGCGAAGAGCCGCTTGATGTCGCGCTGGCGCAGCAGCAGGAACGCTGCCACGACGACGGAGACGAGGCCGAAGCCCATCATCAGGTTCCGTGCGAACGCGCCGGGCAGCGCACCGTCGACCAGGACCTTGCAGCGGACGACTGCGTACAGCGCGACGTTCAGAAGCAACCCGGACAGCACCGCCGAGACCGGCGTCGGCCCTTCGGCGTGCGCGTCCGGGAGCCAGTTGTGCAGCGGCACCAGACCGACCTTCGTGCCGTAGCCGACGAGCAGGAACACGAACGCGATCGCGAGCACGGTCGGCTCGAGATCCGCGCGGACGGCATCGAGCTCGGTCCAGAGCAACGCGTTGCCGCCGGCGCCGAGCACTTTCTCCGCGGCGAAATAGAGCAGGATCGTGCCGAACAACGCCTGCGCGATCCCGACGCCGCAGAGAATGAAGTATTTCCACGCGGCCTCGAGGCTCGCCGGCGTCCGATAGAGCGACACGAGTAGCACCGTCGTCAACGTCGCGCCTTCCATCGCCACCCACAGCACGCCGACGTTGTTCGTGAGAAGCGCGAGCAGCATCGTGAACGTGAAGAGCTGGTACATGCCGTGATAGAGGCGAAGCCGCGCGACGGTGAGCCGTCCGTGCTCGGCTTCGATCAGCATGTACGGGCGCGAGAAGACCGACGTCGTGAAGGCGACGAATGCGGTCAGCGCGACGAGGAACACGTTGAACGGATCGACGAGGAATTGCCTGCCGAGCGCGACTTGCGGCCCATGCGCGATGACGTCGATCGTGAGGCCGGCGGCGGCGAGAAACGTCGCGAGGCTCGCGGCGACGTTGACGCGCGACGCATACGGCCGCTCGCCGACGAAGGCGAGCACGGCTGCACCGAGGAGCGGCAACGCGAGTACCGCGAGGATTGCGATCATCGCTGTTTCGGTTCCGGGGACACGCGCTCGGCCTTGGGGGAAGCGCCAGGGGGCGACATTTGCTCGTCGCGGAGCTGCTCGAGGTTCTTGAGGTCGAGGCTGTCGAACTGCTCGCGGATCTGGAAGAAGAAGACGCCGAGGATCAGCATGCCGACGAGCACGTCGAGCGCGATGCCGAGCTCGACGACCATCGGCATGCCGTAGGTCGCGCTCGTCGCGGCGAAGAACAGGCCGTTCTCCATCGCCAGGAAGCCGATCACCTGCGGAATCGCCTTGCGGCGCACGATCATCATCAGGAACGACAGCATGACGCTGGCGATCGCGATGCCGAGGGTCGAGCGGGTGACGGTGCTCGCGATTTCCGAGATCGGCAGCGCGAGGTTGAACGCGAAGACGACGAGCACGATGCCGATCAGCATCGTCGTCGGGATGTTGACGAGGCCCTCGAACTCCCAGCGCACGTCGAGCCTGCGCACCATCCGGTAGAGGAGCCACGGCAGCAGGAACACCTTCAGCAGCAGCGTCAGCGCGACGGACTGGTAGAGGTGCGGCTGCGACGTCGTGTACGCGACGACGGCGGTCGACAGCGCGAGCACGAGGCCCTGCGCGGCGAAGAGGTCGATCAGCGACACGACGCGGCGCTGCGAGAGCATCGCGAACGCCAGCAGCAGCAGGATCGCCGCGAACAGGTTGATGAGCTGCGCGCCGATCGTCATCAGCTTCCGAGCAGCAGCTTGACGAGCATCCCGAGCACGGCCAGCAGGAACGCGGTACCGAGGAATTCGGGCGCGCGGAAGATGCGAAGCTTCGCCGACAGCGTCTCGATCAGCGCGAGAGCCGCGCCTCCGATGGCGAGCTTCGCAATCAGGGCGGGCGCGGCCGCGATGATCGCCAGGGCATTCGCACCCTCCGCCACGCCGAACGGCACGAAGAGCGCGAGCCCGATGCACGAATAGTTGAAAAGCTTGAGCGCCGACGCCCATTCGAGCAGCGCGAGGTGGCGCGCCGAGTATTCGAGCAGCATCGCCTCGTGGATCATCGTGAGCTCGAGATGCGTGGAGGGATTGTCGATCGGGATCCGCGCGTTCTCGGCGAGCGACACCATCGTGAAGGCGACGCCGGCGAACGCGAGGCTCGGATAAATGCCGAGCGGGCCGTGCGCGAGCGTGTCGACGATCGTCGGCAGCGACGTCGAGCCGGAGATCAGCGACGCGGTGAAGAGCACCATCAGCAGCGCCGGC
>JAICLP010000218.1 GCA_025925475.1 Burkholderiales bacterium
CGATCGCATCGGCCTGCATCCGCTCGCGGTGATCTTCGCGCTGCTCGCGTTCGGCGAGTTGTTCGGCTTCGCCGGCGTGTTGATGGCGTTGCCGGTGTCCGCGGTGTTGCTCGTCGGCCTGCGGCACCTGCGGCGCGCGTACGTCGATTCGCCGGTTTATCGCGAGGATTGATGCCGTTCGCCGTCATGCTCGCGAATGGGTGAGCAGCTCGTTCTCGACCTCGCGCAGCCGGAACCGCCGACGTTCGCGAACTTCGTCGCCGCCGGCAACCGCGAGGCGCTTGCGGCGCTGACCGCGCTCGCAGCAGGCACGTCGCGCGAGACGGGCGTCCTGTTATGGGGGGCGCCGGGTGCCGGCAAATCGCATCTGCTCGCCGGTTGCGCAGCGGCTTCGCGCGCAAACGCGCGGCCGGTGATGCAGTGCGCGTCGCCGCCCGAATTGCCGGCAACCGATGACCTCGCACGCGGAACGCTCGTCGTCATCGACGCGGCCGACACCGCCGATGCGCATGCGCAGGGACGGCTGTTCACGCTGATCAACCGTCTCGCGGCGGTGCAGGGCCACTGGCTCGCCGCGGTATCGCTGCCCCCGGCGCGGCTCGCGCTGCGCGAGGACCTGCGGACGCGCCTGGCCCTTGGGCTCGTGCTCGAGATCGTGCCGCTCGCCGATGCCGACAAGCCGCAGGCGCTTGCCGCCTATGCCCGCGAGCGCGGCTTCGACCTCGCCGACGATGTGATCGGCTACCTGCTGGCGCACGGCCGGCGCGACATGCGAAGCCTTGTCGCAGCGCTCGCGGCGCTCGATCGGCGATCGCTTGCCGCCAAACGCGGCGTAACCGTGCCGCTGCTGCGGGAATGGCTGCAGGGCGAGCTCGGATTGCCGCGATAGCGAACCGCCTGTCGCCCGGCGGCGACGGGCTCGCGCTTAAGGGAAACCCGTATCGCGCTGTCAACGGCGCCGACAGGGGCGGCGTTAATGGCGCGTCGCGGTTGCGACGTCACGAATCCAAAACGATTCCTTACCTACCAACTCAGGACCGACCATGAACAAGCTGCTTGCAACCCTCGTTGCCGGTGCCTTCGTCGCCAGCTCGACGATCGCCCTCGCGCAAACGCCCGCCACTCCCGCGACACCTGCTACGCCGGCGACGCCCGCCGCGCCGGCGGCGTCATCGTCCGGCTCGATGAAGTCCGACGCGGCGATGAATCACGACAACATGTCGAAGAAGTCGAAGCACGCGAAGAACAAGTCGAAGAAGAAGGCCGCCAAGGACGCGAAGAAGGCGGCGGCGACGGACACCAGCATGAAGTCGGAGACGAAGCCGGCCAAGTAACACCGCCGCGCGTGCCGGAAAGGCAGGCCTCGCGCCTGCCTTTTTCACTGGCGGTTACCGCGGGCTCACAACTTGCTGGACGGTATGATTCACTTTCCGACGAACCGCAGGCGATGACCTGCCCCACGATGAACCAGGCGATCCACGCGCAAGGCGTAACCGTTGAATCGGCGAATGATGCCGTCGGTCCGGGTGCGCGGCCGTACCGGCCGGTGATCACGGTCGCGACGGTCGCCGAGCGCGACGGCCGCTTCCTGATGATCGAGGAGGAGACGCGCATGGGCATCCGCCTCAATCAACCCGCGGGCCATGTCGAAGTCGGCG
The DNA here is from genome assembly GCA_025925475.1 of Burkholderiales bacterium. Taxonomy (GTDB): domain Bacteria; phylum Pseudomonadota; class Gammaproteobacteria; order Burkholderiales; family Casimicrobiaceae; genus VBCG01. The sequence continues at coordinate 1,659 of JAICLP010000218.1, forward strand.
AATCGATCGCCGACGCGGCGGCGCGCGAGACGCTCGAGGAGGCGGCGTGGCAGGTGGACCCGACGGCCGTCGTCGGTGTCTACCACTGGCAATCGCCGGTTTACGGCACGTATGTGCGCTTCACGTTCGCCGCTAAGCCGCGCAGGCACGAGCCGGCGCGCACGCTCGACGCCGGAATCGTCCGCGCGTTGTGGCTTTCGTACGATGAGATCGCCGCTCATCCGATGCATCGCAGCCCCTTCGTGCTGCGTTCGATCGACGACTACCGCGCCGGCCGGCGCTATCCGCTCGGCCTCATCGCGTCGCTTTGATGCGCCGTAGGCGCGTCGTCGTCGGCATGTCCGGCGGCGTCGATTCTTCCGTGGCCGCGTGGCTCCTCGCGCAGCAGGGCTTCGAGGTCGTCGGCGTCTTCATGAAGAACTGGGAGGACGACGACACCGACGAGTACTGCACTTCGCGCGAGGACCTGGTCGACGCGGCGTCCGTCGCCGACGTGATCGGCGTCGAGCTCGAAGCGGTCAACTTCGCGGCGGAGTACCGCGAGCGGGTATTTGCGCATTTCCTGCGCGACTACGCCGCCGGGCGCACGCCGAATCCCGACGTCCTCTGCAACAGCGAGATCAAGTTCCGCGCGTTCCTGGATCACGCGCGTTCGCTCGGCGCGGATGCGATCGCGACCGGACACTACGCGCGCGTGCGACGAGACGCATCGGGCCGCGTCGAACTGCTGAAGGCGCTCGATGCGTCGAAGGACCAGACGTACTTCCTGCATCGATTGACACAGGAACAGCTGGCGCCCGTGCTTTTTCCGCTCGGGGAGATGACGAAACGCGACGTGCGGGCGATCGCTAAGCGCGAAGGTATCCCAACGTATGCCAAGCGCGATTCGACCGGCATCTGCTTCATCGGCGAGCGGCCCTTTCGCGATTTCCTGGCGCACTACCTGCCGCGCACGCCGGGACCGATCGTGTCGAGCGAGGGCGCGACGATTGGAGAGCATCAGGGCCTTGCGTATTACACGATCGGACAGCGTCAGGGTCTCGGCGTCGGCGGCACGCGCGATGGCGAGCATGCGCCCTGGTTCGTGGCCGGCAAGGACATCGCACGAAACGCACTGATCGCCGTGCAGGGCCACGATCACCCGCTGCTGCATCGGCGCGAGGTGACGGCGATCGACATGCACTGGATCGAGGGCTGCGGGCCTGCGCTTCCCGCTCGTTTCACGGCGAAGACGCGTTATCGAATGCCGGATGCAGCGTGCGAGTTGCGCGCAAGCGATGACGGCGTCGTCGCGACGTTCGACGTTGCGCAATGGGCGCCGACGCCGGGCCAGTATCTGGTGCTGTACGACGGCGAGCGGTGCCTGGGCGGCGGCGTCATCGATGCGCCGCTCGGCGCAGCGGAACCCCGCTTCGAAACGGCCGAGGCTAGAGCTTGTACAGCGACTGGATGAAGATCGCGGCAATCAGTGCGACCATTGTGCCGAACATCCAGTGCAGTGTGGCGATCTTGCCGCTCAGCTTGAAATCGAGCGCGTCGATGCGAGCGCCAAGCTTCGCTTCGAGATGCTCGAAGTGCGCGTCCACCTGTTCGAAGCGCGCGTCGGAACGGCCGACGATCTGATCGAAGCGCGCGTCGGAACGGCCGACGATCTGATCGAAACGCGCGTCGGAATGACCGACGATCTGATCGAAACGCGCATCGACCTGATCGAAACGCGCGTTGGAACCGCTGACGATCTGATCGAAACGCGCGTCGGAACCGCTGACGATCTGATCGAAACGCGCGTCGACCTGGTTGAAGCGCGCATCGACATCCGCGAATCCGCGGTCCACCTTGTTTTCCAGACGGAGCAGTTGCTCGTGGAGATCGCCCGTCTCGGCGAGCGCGTCGTTGAGCGCCTTGGCCTGAAGCGCCGCCTGCTCGGCCGGCACGCCGGCGCGCTCGAGCTTTCTCGCGTAATCCAGCGTGTCGAAGCGAGCAGCGGCCATGGTACGCGGTTCAGGCGCTTGAACGTGGGGCGATCAATCGTTTTCAGAACGGAATGTCGTCGTCGAAGTCGTCGACGTTCTTCTTCGCGCCGCCGCCCTTGCCGCCGCCTGAACTGGCCGTGGCCGGCTCACGCCGCGCGGGGGCACTGCCGCCCGGGGCGGAGCTGAACTCGGCGTCGCCGCCGCTCGCGTCGCGGCCGCCGCCGATCAGCTGCATCCGGTCGCCGACGATTTCCGTCGAATATTTCTCGACGCCATCCTTGTCGGTGTATTTGCGCGTCTGCAGCCGGCCCTCGATATAGACCGAGCGGCCCTTCTTCAGGTACTCGCCCGCGATCTCGGCCTGGCGGCCGAACAGCACGACGCGGTGCCACTCGGTACGCTCCTGCTTCTCGCCGCTCTTGTCCTTCCACTGCTCGCTCGTTGCGATGTTCAGGTTGGTGACCGCGTCGCCGCCCGTCGTGTAGCGCGTCTCGGGGTCGCGACCGAGGTTGCCGAGCAGGATCACCTTGTTGACCGAGGCCATGTCGTGTTCCTTTGGATATTGCGGTTGATCGAGCCGCTTCGCGCCCCCATCTAGGATCGTTGGCCCGGAAATTATGGCGCCGCGCCGTCACGATTTGAACGCGTGACGCGGGTGGAAGCGGGCTCGTGAATCGCAATATACTAGCAGGTTGCCCTTTTTCGCTCTCGGTCGCGCGGCCTAGTCCTGACGTTCGATTGCAAACGAGATCCATGGATCAGATCCGAATCCGCGGCGCGCGCACGCACAATCTCAAGAACCTGAACCTCGATCTGCCGCGGCATCGGCTGATCGTGATCACCGGATTGTCGGGGTCCGGCAAGAGCTCGCTCGCGTTCGACACGCTGTACGCCGAAGGTCAGCGGCGCTACGTCGAGTCGCTGTCGGCCTATGCGCGGCAGTTCCTGCAGCTGATGGAGAAGCCCGACGTCGACCTGATCGAAGGGTTGTCGCCGGCGATCTCGATCGAGCAGAAGGCGACATCGCGCAACCCGCGCTCGACGGTCGGCACGGTCACCGAAATCCACGACTACCTGCGGCTGCTGTTTGCGCGCGTCGGCGATCCATATTGTGTGAATCATCCCGAGCAGAAGCTGTCCGCGATGACGATCTCGCAGATGGTCGATGCGACGCTTGCACTTCCCGAGGACACGCGGCTCATGATCCTCGCGCCGGTCGTCGTCAACCGCAAGGGCGAGCAGCTCGACCTCTTCGCGGAGTTGCGCGCGAAGGGATTCGTTCGCGTGCGCGTCGACGGAACGGTCTACGAGATCGACGCGGTGCCGAAGCTCGCGAAGAACACGAAGCACACGGTCGAGGTCGTCGTCGATCGGCTGAAGGTGCGCGCCGAGTTCAAGCAGCGGCTCGCCGAATCATACGAGACCGCGTTGCGGCATGGTGACAGCCGCGCGATCGCCGTCGAAATGGATAGCGAGAACGAGCGGGCGCGCGAGCACCTGTTCTCGGCGAAGTTCGCGTGCCCGATCTGCAACTACTCGCTGTCGGAGCTCGAGCCGCGGCTCTTCTCGTTCAACAATCCGGTCGGCGCCTGCCCGCGCTGCGACGGTCTCGGCTCGATCACGTTCTTCGACCCGAAGCGGGTCGTCGCGTTTCCGCAGCTGTCGCTCGCATCGGGCGCGATCAAGGGCTGGGACCGCCGCAACCAGTTCTACTTTCAGCTGCTGCAAAGCCTCGCGAAGCACGTCGGCTTCGACGTCGACAAGCCGTTCGCGAAGCTGCCGGAGCGCGTGCAGAACGTCATCCTGTACGGCTCGGGCGACGAGAAGATCGCGTTCACGTATCTCACCGATCGCGGCAAGCCGATGACGCGCGAGCATGCGTTCGAAGGCATCGTGCCGAACCTCGAGCGCCGCTATCGCGAGACCGACAGCGTGATGGTGCGCGAGGAGCTCGCGAAATACCTGAACAACAGGCCGTGCCCCGAATGCGATGGCACGCGCCTGCGGCGCGAGGCGCGCAACGTGAAGGTCGGCGACGATTCGAACGCGCGGCCGATCTAC
>JAICLP010000025.1 GCA_025925475.1 Burkholderiales bacterium
CGGCAGACATTCGCGCTATGATTTCACACCACGGAGGCACAGAGACCACAGAGTAGGATTCTCCGTGTTCTCTGCGCCTCCGTGGTGAATGGTTTTTCGGGAGGACGGGTTATGGAATTTCCGCCGGGCAAGGCTTACGCGAAGGGTTTGAAGGCGGTCGGCTATCACGACCTCAACGGCAAGCCCGGCTTCAAGATGGCGATCCATAAGAAAGCCGAACGCTGGTATCTCTATTCGCCGGGGCTTTGGGATTCGGGCTTCCATATCCTCGACATCACCGACCCGACCAATCCGAAGCACATCCGCTGGATCGCGGGCCATCCCAACACCTGGACCTTGCAGGTGCAGATCGCCGAGGGCCGCATGATCACCTCGGCCGAGCGCATCTCGCCCGGCTGGGGCGACACGCCCGGCGCGCCTTATGACGAGGGCTTCCATATCTGGGACCTCGCCGATCCGGAAAATCCCGAGCATCTCGGCCAGTGGAAGACCGGCGGCGGCGGCACGCATCGCAATTATTTCGATGGCGGCCGCTATGTCTTCGCGACGGCGCTCCTCGATGGCTACGAGGGTCAGATCCCGCAGATCGTCGATCTCGCCGATCCGAAACATCCGGTCGGCTTCGCTTTCGCTCGCCGCCGCAAGCGACAGCCCGAAGCCGTCGAACTTCGGCTTGCCCTGGCAGTGGCCGTCGGACGCCATGACCGTCGCATCGCCGATGCGCAGGCTCGCGTGCATGATCTTGTTCTCCGAGCCCGGCGGCACCATGCCGGGCTGCGGCTTCTCGGGACTGTCCTTGTAGCGCATCAGCATCTGCACTTCGGCGCCGATCGTCTTGCGATAGAACTCGATGGCCTCCTCGCAGCGGCCGTCGAAGAACAGGTACGGTTCGACCTTCATGTCGTCTCCTTCAGGAATGTTGAGTGGTCACGATTCTCGCGTTGCACTGCCGGCACGCCGATCGCGCGCAGCGTCTCGGTGTCGTCGGCGACGGGCCGGACCTCGACGCAACCGGTTCGTGCACCGGGAATTTTCGCCGCGACGAGGATCGCTTCGTTCAAGTCGCGCGCCTCGATGAGGTAATAGCCGCCGACGTACTCCTTGGTCTCGGCGAACGGGCCATCGGTCGTCGAAACCTTGCCGTCGCGCACGCGCACGGTGCACGCGGTGGCGGGCGGCAGCAGCCGATGGCAACCGATGTAGTGGCCGCTGCGCCGGATGCCTTCGGTGAAAGCGGCGTACTCGCCGAAAAGCCGCGCGCCTTCGACGACCGACATTTCGTCGACCGGCGTCTCGGCGCAGATGAAGCAGAGAAATTTCATCGCTGGATCCTTTATGCCGGATGTCCGAATTCGACGGGCCGCACTTCGACGACGCCGCCGGCACGCAGCGTCGGGATGCGCCGCGCGATCGCGATCGCTTCGTCGAGGTTTCTGCAGTCGACCAGGTGGTAGCCGCCGAGTTGCTCCTTCGTCTCGGCGAACGGACCGTCGGTGATGATCGCCTTCCCCGCCTGCTCGCGCAGCGTCGTCGCCGTCTGGCTCGAGCCGAGCTTCGCGCCGGCCCGGTACTGACCGCTCGCCGACAGGTTCTGCTGGAACTCGCCGTACTCGCGCATGATGTGCTCGCGCTCCGATTCCGGAATCTTGCGCCAGCGCTCTTCGTCGAAGCAGCACAGCAACAGGTATTGCATGGTCTCGTCTCCTTGAAGTTGGGACTCTGGAAGCGATGCGTCGCGTTCGAAAGGTTCCGTGGCTAGTCGAATGGGCCGCTTTGAAATCGACAGGTGAGAGTCAACGAATGTCGTCGCGCAACTCGGCAAGCCGGCGTTCGAGGAAACGCCGCTCGGGTTCCTGCTTCGCGAGCGCGAGGGCACGCGCATAGGACGCCCGCGCGGCGTCGCGATCGCCCGCGCGCCGGCAAAGATCGGCGCGTGCCGCATGGGCGAGGTGGTAATCGCGCAGCTCGCCGCGCTCGAGGATTGCATCGACGACCGCGAGGCCGGCACGCGGACCGTCGCGCATCGCGACGGCTACGGCACGATTGAGCTCGACGACCGGCGATGGCTCGATCCGCAGCAGCACGTCGTAGAGGCCGACGATCTGCCCCCAGTCGGTGTCCTCGCTGCGCTTCGCGTTCGCATGGACGCTGGCGAGTGCGGCCTGCAGCGTGTAAGGACCGAATGCACTCGATGCGAGCGCTTCGCGCACCAGCGAAGATCCTTCCGCGATCAGCGCTCCATCCCAGCGCGAGCGATCCTGCTCCTCGAGGAGCACGATTTCGCCATCCGGCGAGGTGCGCGCCGCGCGCCGCGATTCCTGCAGCAGCATGAGCGCGAGCAATCCGCTCGCCTCCGGGTCGGGCAGCAGCGCGACGAGCAGGCGGCCGAGGCGGATCGCTTCGGCGGACAGGTCGATGCGCGTGAGCGAGGGACCCGATGATGCGGAATAGCCTTCGTTGAAGACGAGGTAGATCACACGCAGCACGCTGTCGAGGCGCGCCGGCAATTCGGTCGCCGCGGGCACCTCGTACGGAATGCGCGCGTCGCGGATCTTTCCTTTCGCACGCACGATCCGCTGCGCCAGCGTGGGTGCCGCGGTCAGGAATGCCTGCGCGATCGCTTCCGTAGTGAGCCCGCATACTTCGCGCAACGTCAGCGCGACCTGCGCATCGGGCGACAGCGCCGGGTGACAGCAGGTGAAGATCAACCGCAGCCGATCGTCCTCGATGCCGTCGCCATCGAAACGGATCGACTCGTCGGGAATGGCCTCCACTTCGTCGATCCGATCGTCGAGCGAATCGAAACGCGCCCGGCGGCGGATGCCGTCGATCGCCTTGAAGCGTCCGGTCGACACGAGCCACGCCCGCGGGTTGGCCGGAATGCCGTCGCGTGGCCAATGCTCGAGCGCCGCGCGAAACGCATCGGAAAGCGCCTCCTCGGCGACGTCGAAATCGCCGAGCAGGCGGATCAGCGTCGCGAAGATGCGTCGCGACTCGGTGCGGTAGATCGCGTCGATGCACGCTGCAACGTCCACACCGGCGTCGGGCACGTCGCGCATCAGCCCTTCGCGGCGAGCTTCGCCGACTGCGCGCGCAACCGCTCTTCCTGCTCGCGCAGCTCGGGTGTGAACTCGGCGCCGAAATCGTCGGCTTCGAAGAGCTGCCGGATCTCGATCACGGCTTCCTCGCCCGGCATCGGATCAGGGCAGCGCTTCACCCATTCGATCGCTTCGTCCCTCGACTTGCATTGCCACAGCCAGAAGCCGGCGACGAGCTCCTTCGTTTCGGCAAACGGCCCGTCCACGACGGTGCGCTTGCCGTTCGCGAATTTCACGCGCGCGCCCTTCGAGCTTGGCTGCAGGCCTTCGCCGGCGAGCATCACGCCTGCCTTGACGAGCTCTTCGTTGAATGCGCCCATCGCGGCCAGCAGTTCCTGGCTGGGCATCGCGCCGGCTTCGCTGTTCGGGGTCGCCTTGACTATCACCATGAATCGCATTGTCGTCTCTCCGCGGGGTCGAAAGGTGGGCGCTGGCACTCGCCAATCGCGTCGGCAAGTTCGCTCGCGCTACTGTATGACGAACGGGATGACACCGAATCGACAACGCGCGCGAACTTTTTTGTCGCCGCTTCACGACGCGTCGATGCGCCGCAGTGCCTGACGGATCGTCCCCACATCGCGCGGCCGGACGAGGCGTTCGACCTCGGTGCCGTCGCGCAGGAAGACCAGCGTCGGCCACAGCTTGACGCCGAACGAGCGGCCGAGCGGCCGCCCCGGACCATCCTCGATGCGGACGTGGATCACGGCCGGGTGGGCGGCGAACGCCGCGGTAATGATCGGCGCAGTTGCGCGGCAGATGCCGCACCACGACGTGCCGAAATCAATGACAGCCGGCCCCTCCAGCGTATCGACATCGGCGCGGGAGAGATCGCTCGGCGCATAGCCGGTCGTCGAGGGCGGAGGATCACGCCGCATCGGGAATCAGACCGCGCGTCGGCGGCAGGGGTTCGGATGTGCACCGCGCCAGGAGAACGACGACGTCCTGATTGTTACACGATGTTGCCGGGCGCCGACAAAAGTCGAATTGACAGCCGCGGGCGTTCACTCCTACGCTTGTATCCGGCCGAACGACTGCACCGCCCGACACGAACGACGGTTGCCGTCGCGACACCGTGCCAGGAGGAGATCTCGCGCGCGATTCGATCGCAGCGATTCGACGGATGCGATCTTCGGCACGAACACTCCTCGCCTGAATGCCCAATTCGGTAGAAGGAGGAATGCGTCATGAAGCATCGACGAATGGCCTCAGCGATCCCGACCGGAATCGCCGTCGCAATCGCATTCGCAACGCTGAGCGCTTATGCCGCTTCACAGCATGCCGCACAGAACAACGCAGCCGCGCGCAATTCGGCGAATGGCGGCTCGCAGCCGACGCCGACTTTCCAGGTCGATCCTTACTGGCCGAAGCCGCTGCCCGATAACTGGGTGACCGGCGAAATCGGCGGCACGTGCGTCGATTCGCAGGACCATGTCTTCGTCGTGACGCGCGGGTTCCAGACCGGCGGCCTCGCATCGCCGGAAGGCGTTGGCGGCGCCGATCCGAAAACCGGGCAGTTCGCGAAATCGAAGGCCTCGCCGCCGGTGATCGAGTTCGACCAGGAAGGGAACGTCGCCAACAGCTGGGGCGATCCTTCGATAGTGCCGGCGGGGCAACCGCACGCGGGACAGAACGCGGTGCTGCCGAACGGCATCCACGGCTGCTTCGTCGACTACCAGGACAACGTCTGGATCGGCGGCAACGGCGACGGCGTCGTGCAGAAGTATTCGCACGACGGCACGCTGCTGATGACGATCGGGCAGAAGTTCACCTGCGACGACGGGCAGGGCGGCACGATTCCCTGCGTCAATCCAGGGAGCGCCGGCGGCGCCGAAAACGGATTCGGCAATGTCGGGCGGACCGGTACGCCGAATTCGCAGTTGCTGGATCTCCCTGCCGACATTGCGGTCGATCCTGACCCCGACCCGGTGACGGGGCAGCGGGGCAGCGTCTACATCGCCGACGGATATGGCAACCACCGCGTCGTCGTGTTCGATGCGACGGGTCACTACCTGCGGCAGATGGGCGGCGTCGGCACCGGTCCGGGACAGTTCACGTCCGGCGACGGCGGGCATCCGCACTGCGTCGTCATCGGCCGCGACAAGCTCGTTTATGCCTGCGACCGCGGGCAGGACCGCATCAACGTCTTCACGAGAACCGGTACGTTCGTAAAGGCGATTCCGATCATCCCCGGAACCGCGGCGCTCGGCACCGCGGGATCGGCATGGGACATCGACTTCTCGACCGATGCGATCCAGACGTTCGCGTACGTTTCCGACGGCGGCAACGAAGTGATGTGGATCTTCAATCACGCCGATGCGCTGAACGGTACGTCGTACGTCCCGCCGATCGGCGGCTTCGGGCGCCCGGGACACATGGCCGGCGAGTTCACGTTCCTGCACATGATGGCCATCGACTCGAAGGGCAATCTGTACGCCGGCGAAACGATCGGTGGACGGCGCATCCAGAAGTTCACCAAAGTGAGCGGATGTCCCGGCAACTCCGCGGGCCACGGCAACGCGCCGCCCGGCGGATGCCCGGGCAACAGCGGGGGTCATTGATCGCTTTCGACGTATCGATTGCATCGAGATTGCGATCGACGTGAACGGCCGGGGGCCCTCAGCCTCCGGCCGTTTCCATGATCACCATCCATTCGACGCCGGCGCCCACAGCCGCTATAGTCGCGGCGCCATGATTCGCCCGGAGCGCTTCGCGTGTCATCCTCGAAAACGAAGCCGCGAGCGCCACTGCGCGTCGCTGCGTTGCTCGTGTTGCTCGCGTTCTCGTCCGTTGCGTTTGGAAACGGCAGCGATCTGCCGCCCGAGATCGTCCTGACCGGTTACATCAAGCAGGATGCCGATCGCGTGCAACTCGTCGTCAGGATCCCGCTCGTTCTCCTCGCCACATTCGCCTTTCCAAAACGCGGGCCCGGTTACCTCGATCTTGCGCGGATCGACGACAAGCTGCAGGAAGCGGCGGCCGCCACGGGAAGGCAGATCGAACTCGCCGTCGACGAAACGCCGCTCAAGTGGACGGTGGTCAAGGCGCGCGTTTCGCGGCTGTCGGATCGATCGTTCGCAAGCTATCCGACGGCCGTCAAGCACGTCGAAGGCCCGCCGTTGCCGGTCGATACCGATCTCTTCTGGAGCCAGGGCTTCTTCGATACCGAGCTCGCGTACACGGCGCCGTCCGCGTCGCGCCTCGCGGTGCGCGTGAACGTTGCACCCGAGCTGGGCCGGCGCCTCAAGCTGCAGCTGCAATACCTGCCGCCGACCGGTGCCGCGCGCGCCTACGAGCTCCCCGGCGGCACCGGCTGGGTGCCGCTGTCGCCGCGATGGTTCGAAGCTGCGCGGATGTTCGTCGTGTCCGGGGTCGCCAACGCGTTCGCGGCCGACCGGTTCGTTTTCCTGCTGTGCCTGATCGCGCCGTTCACGCGATTCGGCGGCCTGCTTGCAGTGGTGCTCGTGATGGCGGCGATGCAGGCGCTCACGCTGACGGGCGTGGCCGAGGGTGCGGTTGCCGGGCGTCCGTGGCTGCCGGCGGTCGTCGCGAGCACGCTCTACGCCGTCACGCTGCTGCTCGCAATCGGCAATCTTGGCTCGCCGAGCCTGCGGCGCCGGTGGTTCATCGCCGCGGTCATCGGCAGCCTCGCGGGCTTCGGTCTCGGCAACCTGCTCGCCTCGCAATTCCAGTTCGCGGGCGATCACGCCGTCGTTTCGGCGCTGGCGTTCAATGTCGGCGTCGCGATCGGCGAGGTCATCGTGCTGGCCATTGCTTTCGTCGCGCTGCGCGCGGTGTTCGCGACGATGTTCGGCTCGACGGTCGGCGTCATCATCGTTTCGGCGCTCGCCGGGCTTCTCGCATGGGACTGGACGACCGACGCCAACCACGAGCTTGCGCACGAGCTCGGGCACGCGGTGTCGGAAGGGTTTGCGCGGGCGCTGCCGATCGTGCTCTGGGTGCTGCCGGCGGTCGTCGTCGGCGTGCTCGCGTACTGGATGCCGCGAGGCTTCGGCGGTGTTCGCGTTGCCACGCTCCGCGATGCGCTGCTCGGGCGCATCGGCGAGCGCAAAGGCGCGGTCGATTGAACCGCGCGTATCAACGTCGTCACGAGCAAAGGAGGAAACCCCATGCATGCCGCAATCCGCTACGCGCTGGCCGCCTGCCTCGTCGCAATCGTCTGTTGCTTCTCCGACAGCGCAGCCGCCGCGCAGGGCAAGATCGAATTGCAATGGTTCGGCCAATCGGCGTTCAAGATCATCACCGTGAACGGCAAGGTGATCGTGATCGATCCGTGGCTCACGAAGAATCCGATGACGCCGCAGGAATACAAGAACCTCGACGCCATCGGCAAGATGGACGTCCTGCTCGTCACGCACGCGCACGGCGATCACCTGGGGGACGGTCCCGAACTCGCCAAGAAGTACAACGCGCCGCTGTGGGGACCGGCGGGACTGGACCAGTCGCTGCAGACGCTCGGCATCCTTTCGCCCAATCTCGCGCCAAGGATGGGGAAGGGCGGCACGATCCAGCCGTTTCCCGGCGTGAAGATCACGCAGGTGCACGCCGAGCACAGCTCCGAGCTTCTGTGGCATAACCCCGCGACCGACAAGGACGAGACGAAGGTCGGCGGCGAGCCGGTCGGCTACATCATCCAGTTCGAGAACGGCTTCACGCTCTATCACATGGGTGACACGAGTCTTTTCGGCGACATGCGGCTCATCGCGCAGCACTACCACCCGGACCTCGTCATGGTTCCAATCGGCGGGCACTTCGTGATGAATCCGCAGGACGCGGCGTTCGCCATCAAGACGTATTTCAAGCCCAAGCACGTGATCCCGATGCACTACGGCACGAATCCGTATCTCGTCGGCACGCCGGCCGAGTTCATCAAGGCGATGGGCAAGACCGCGACGAAGATCCACGACATGAAGCCGGGCGGAAAGCTCGAGTTCTGACCGGTCAGCCGCGCGGCGCGAGCCCGGGCCTCGCGCCGTCGTCAGCCTCGCGTGCCTGCTATTGGGTCAATTCGGCCGTTTTGGCTATAATATCCAAAACGCTGCCGAGAAACGTCCATGACCGCGTTGACCTTCCGTAACAGCGCCGGCGACCTCGTCGACGTGCCGTCGGTGCCGGCGAGCCGCTTCAAGAACGAGTTCGGCGAGATGTTCGATCGCGCGACTCACGGCGGTGCGGTCGCGATCACGCGACACGACGCGCCGAAGGCCGTGCTGATCTCCTACGCCGAATTCAAGGCGCTCGTCGAATCGCGGACGCCGCCGCTCGATGCGTGGACTGCGCGCTTCGACGAGATGCTCGAGAGAATGCAGACGCCGAAGGCACGGCAGGCGATCGACGCCGCGTTCGACGCCTCGCCCGCCGTTCTCGGCCGTTCGGCAGTGAAGGCCGCCGCGCGCAAGCGCTGATCCGACGCACGCGAATCGCGCCTTGCGTCGCGACGCATCGGCTGCGAGTCCGCGCATTCACGTGCTCGCCGGCGTCAACGGCGCGGGCAAGAGCAGCATCGGCGGCGCGACGGTTCGTGCGTTCGGCGCCGATTACTACAATCCTGACGAAGCCGCCCGCACGCTGATCGACGCCAGCCGGTCGCTCGGCCAGGCGCGCGCCAATGCGCTCGCATGTCAGCAGGGCCGGCGCATGCTCGAGCGGGCGATTTCGCACCGCCTGGATTTCGCGTTCGAAACGACGCTCGGCGGGTCGACGATCACGCGGCTGCTGTCGGAAGCGATCGCGGCGCGCATCGAGGTGCACGTGTGGTATGTCGGGCTCGCCGACGTTCGATTGCACGTCGCGCGCGTCCGCGCGCGGGTCCGGGGCGGTGGCCACGACATCGCGGCGGACGTGATCGAGCGCCGCTTCGATCATAGCCGCCTCAACCTGATTCACCTGCTGCCAGGACTCGCGAGTTTGCGCGTTTACGACAACAGCGCTGACGCCGATCCCGCCCGAGACCTTACACTCGAACCGATGCCCGTGCTCGCGACGATCGGCGGAAGAATCGTGGCGCCGCGCGATTTGTCGCCAACCCCCGGCTGGGCGAAGCCGATCGTCGCGGCGGCGCTCAGCGTTGCTGTCGCCTCGACGCATCGATGAACCGGTCGAGGTGCGTGATGCGGTTGTCGTCGAGCAGCTTGCGGAATTCGGCGTGGCTCGTCTTGTCGCGCGCGAGCATGGCGGCGAGATCGGCGGCATACGGATTCGACTTCGACAGCTCGAAGAGCTTGTCGACGACACCTTGCGTCGGTGTCAGTGGTGTCGCCGATTCGCGGTCGTAGTGCGAAAGCAGCAGCTGCAGCGCCATCTCGACGCTGGGCTGCCGATCGCAAAGATCGAACGCCACGTGCAGCGAGCACGGCGAAAGCGTCTCCACGCGATGCGGCGTATAGCTGCGCAGATAGAGCACGTCACCGGGCCGCATGACGACGTCGGCGTCGGTCGCGCCCATCTGCGCCTCGGACATTTCATTGAGCTCCCTGCGCCGCGGCTTCTGCCGCGCGTGGAGGCGCCAGCGCTTTTCGCCGGCCATGTGGATCACGAGGACGTCGTCGGTGTCGACATGGCCGCGATAGGCCTCGTTGCCGAACTGCGAGAAGAACGCCGTCGCGTTGCAGAACGTCGCGGCGTGCGCGCGATCGAGCACCGTCGCGAGCGTGTTGATCTCCGGCTCGAGGATGTCGAGACCCTCCAGCACGCAGGCCGCACCGTCGGCGAGGTGCTGCTGAAGGATGCGGCGGTCGACGAAGGCAATCTTGCGGCGCTGGACGACCTTGTAGAGTCGCGCATCGGCGAGGTCGACCGTCTTCCCGGCATGGAACAGGTTAAGGTAATTGACATCGAGCAGCGGATTGTTCAGATGACGTCGCAGGTGCTCGAGCGAGAAGAGCTGCTGCTCGGGAACGAGACCGGGCCGATGCACGTGCGTAACGCCTGGCGGCGCGGCGAGCGCCTCCTTGAAATAGAAGTCGCGGATGCGACGCAGGACCGGAGACAGTTCCATCAGGCTGAAGACGCGCGCGGAGCAGGGAGCGATCCTACAGTATCCTTCACTGCGTCCTACGGCATCATCGGTACCGCGCCGATCCAGCGCGATACACGGCTGTGCCAATCTTGAACGTACGTACCTGAAACGAGGCTCACTGATGAACGCCAGAAAGACGTTGCTTGCGCTTTGCGTCGCCCTCGGGTCCGGCGCCACCCTCCTGCCGGCGGTCGCGTCAGCCGAAATCTACGTTCGCATCGCGCCGCCGGCGGCGCGAACCGAAGTCGTGCCGGTACTGCGCCCCGGATACGTATGGGTGCCGGGCTATTGGAACTGGAACGGCCGCCACTACGTGTGGGTGCGCGGACACACGATCCGCGGCCGGCGGGGCTATCACTGGAGCCCGGACCGCTGGGCGCAGGATCATGGCCGCTGGCACAGGGAACGCGGCCGGTGGGATCGCGACTGATCCTGCACTGAAGTTCGGCCAAACGGCGCGCACGGTCGCGCCGTTTTTGCGTGGGCGGCACCGGCGTTCCGCTGCCGGTATGATCGCCGCTCGCGCGCCTGATCCTCGATTTCCACTGCCGCTCGCCTCGCGGCGGTCCCGATCGCGCATCGAGATCAGGCGCAACATTCCCGACGATGACCCACAGCCGCCTGTCGCATCTGCTGCGCCTCGTTCTTTCGCGACCCCGCGGCAGCGGCATTGTGCATTGGCTGCACAGCTTTTCGCTGTACGTCCTCACCGGATTCGCGGCGGTCGCCGCGCACTATGCGCTGATGTACGTCATGTTGCGCGCCGGGCTCGTGCCGGTCGCGGCAAGCGCCGTGGGCTTCGGTGCTGGCGCGTTGACGCGCTTCATTCTCGCGTACGCGCACATTTTCACGCCAAGCGCGGGCGTGCATCTGGCCGGCATGCGTTTCGTGGTGGCCATCGGGGCCCAGCTCGCCGCCAATT
The DNA here is from genome assembly GCA_025925475.1 of Burkholderiales bacterium. Taxonomy (GTDB): domain Bacteria; phylum Pseudomonadota; class Gammaproteobacteria; order Burkholderiales; family Casimicrobiaceae; genus VBCG01. Next base: position 11,057 of record JAICLP010000025.1, read on the forward strand.
CCGCACTGCTCGGCGCGCTGACGAATGCGGGCGTCGAAGTGTGGCCTGCGCAGGTCGCGACGACGATCCTGCTCACGTTCGGCAACTATCTCGTGTACCGTTGGTGGGTTTTCCGCTAGCGCGCCGCGACCGCCGATGCTGCACGGCCAGAAGATCGTCGTCGTCATGCCGGCGTACCGCGCGGCGCGAACGCTCGCGCAATGCCATGGCGCGATTCCGCATGACGTCGTCGACCTGACACTGCTCGTCGACGACGGCAGCGACGACGAAACCCTCGCCGTTGCGCGCGACCTCGGCCTCGTCACGCATCGCCATGCGCGCAATCTCGGTTACGGCGCGAACCAGAAGACGTGCTACCGCGCTGCGCTGGACGCCGGCGCCGACATCGTCGTCATGCTGCATCCGGATTATCAGTACGAGCCGCGGCTCATCACCGCGATGGCTGGCATGATCGCGTCGGGCGTCTACGATGTCGTGATCGGCTCGCGCATTCTCGGCAACACGGCGCTCCGCGGCGGGATGCCGCTCTACAAGTACATCGCGAATCGCTGTCTCACCGCCGTGCAGAACCTGGCAATCGGCACGAAGCTGTCGGAGTTCCATACCGGCTATCGCGCGTTCGCGCGCCACGTGCTGACCGAGTTGCCCTTGCTTGCCAACTCGCAGGACTTCGTCTTCGACAACCAGATGCTCGTGCAGGCGCACGCGTTCGGCATGCGGATCGGCGAGATTTCGTGCCCCACACGCTATTTCGAAGAGGCGAGCGAGATCGGCTTTCGGCGCTCGGTCCTCTACGGGCTTGGCGTGCTGCGCGTGAGCGCGCAGTATCGCCTGTGGCGGATGGGTATCGCGAAGCCGGCCATCTTCTCGGATGCGTCGCAATGGCGGCTGCCGAGCGCGGCGCTCGATGCGCTGACGCAGTGACGCTCGCGGACGTCGCAGCGGGACGCTGTCGCCGCTAGGCAACAGCAGTCGTCCTGTGCAACAATAAGACCAACGAATTGCATCGGGGTGACCGCGATGCTGGACCGTGACGGCTATCGCCCGAACGTCGCCATCGTCATCGTCAACGGCAAGAACCTGGTTTTCTGGGGCAAGCGGATACGCGAACATTCCTGGCAGTTTCCGCAAGGCGGCATCAATCCCGGCGAAGCGCCCGAGCAGGCGATGTACCGGGAACTGCGCGAGGAAGTCGGGCTTCAGCCGCAGCACGTCAGGATTCTCGGCCGTACGCGAGACTGGCTGCGTTACGAAGTTCCGCAGCACTGGATCAAGCGCGAGTGGCGCGGTAGCTACCGCGGGCAGAAGCAGATCTGGTATCTGCTGCGCCTCGTGGGACGCGACAACGATGTCAGTCTGCGTGCCACCGACCATCCCGAGTTCGACGCCTGGCGCTGGCACGCCTACTGGATTCCGCTCGAATCGGTCATCGATTTCAAACGCGAGGTCTACCGCCGCGCGCTGATGGAACTCGAGCGATTCCTGCACTCGCGCCCGCAGACGCGCCGCGAGCGGCTCTATGGCTTCGCGCATCCGGAGATGCCGGCCTCGTATGCGGATCCGGTGACGCGATAGGGTCAGAGACGACTTTGCGTCAGGAAAGTCGTCCCTGACCCTGCGTCGGTTCCCTGGTCGACAGCCACCAGCCGTACCAGTTCGCGGCCGTGAGCGGCAACACTAGGCGGCCACCGATGCGCAGGGCGTCGAGCCACGCAGGCGGCGGGGCGGTCACGCCGGCGTTCACATAGATGACATCGGCCTCGGGGAGCGACGGTTGCGCACCGGATGCGTGCACGACGCTCGCGCGCTCGACGTGCGCCATGTTCGCCGAGGCTTGGCCCGCGAGCGTCGCATCCACTTCATAAGCACGTACTGCTCGCCGGCACGAATCCACCATGGGCCGGGGCCGACGAACGCTTCGCGCGGCACGGTTCGGAACGCGTCGATCAAGCGTGCGTCGTCGGAACCGACGCTCGCGACGACGAAGCGCGCATAGAAATCGCGAAGCGCGTCGCTCATTTCGTCATCCTGCTGCCGTTCGTGGCGATCCTCAGTGAATCGCCAGTCCCATCCCTGCGTGCAGCGGCGGCGGGGTGGCGACGCCGGTGAACGCGAAGCGCGCGAGGAAGAACAGCACGATGCCGCACAGCACGACGACGAGCGTGAACGGAACCGCCTTGTCGGGCGAGGCCTTGTTCAGCGCCGGGGCGCCGAGGAAGAACGTGTAGAGCGTGTAGAGCGTTGCGATGAGGCTCACGAATTCGCCGACGCTGCCGAGCACGTAGAAGATGCCGGCAAGCCAGGCGGCCGTGTAGCTGTAGGCGGTGAGCTTGAGCGATGCCACGAAATCCTTCGTGCCGCCGAACGATGGCGCGACCGTGTCGACGACGAGCGCCAGCACGAACGTCATGATCAGCGAGCGCACGTACTGCGCGATCGCGAACTGCAGCGAATGCATCGACAGCAGCAGCGCGATCGGGCCGATGGCCGCGAGGATCATGATCCAGCTCGTGTAAAGCGACTGCACGGTCGCCGGCTCGGCCGCGACGCTCGCCCATGCGTCGCGCGGCTCGGTCAGCATGCGCTTGATGCGCTCGATGAGATTCGTCACTTAGAGCGATACCCAATTGAAGCGCGCGCCGCTCGCTTGACCCTTCGGGTCAGCGCATGCAGCAACATGGTGTTGCTCATGCGAGCAGCACCATGTTGTCACGATGGATGAGCTCGGGCTCGTCGACATAACCCAGCACCGATTCGATCTCGGACGACGGACGCCGCATGATGCGCGCCGCTTCCTGCGCGCCGTAATTGACGAGCCCGCGTGCGATCTCGCGTCCATCGGGCCCGACGCAGCCGACGACCTCGCCGCGGCCGAACTGGCCGCTCACTGCGACGACGCCGATCGGCAACAGGCTCTTGCCGTCGTGCGTCAGCGCGCGCACGGCGCCGCTGTCGAGCGTGAGACGCCCCGCGAGGCGGACATGATCGGCGAGCCATTGCTTGCGCGCTGCAAGCGATGTTCGCTCCGCCGTCAGCATGGTGCCAACCGTATCTCCCTGCGCGAGGCGCGTCAGCACGTTCGCGTCGCGGCCGCTCGCGATGACGGTCGCCGCGCCCGAGCGCGCCGCGCGCTTGGCCGCGAGGACCTTCGTCAGCATGCCGCCGAGTGCGATCGCGCTGCCTGCGCCGCCCGCCATCGCCTCGAGCGCCGGATCGCCGGCGCGCGCGTTGCGCACGAGCGTCGCCGACGGATGCTTCCGCGGATCCGCGGTGTAAAGGCCCTGCTGGTCGGTGAGCAGCACGAGGACGTCGGCCTCGATCAGGTTCGTGACCAGCGCGCCGAGCGTGTCGTTGTCGCCGAGACGGATCTCGTCGGTCGTCACCGTATCGTTCTCGTTGATGATCGGGATCACGCGCAGGTCGAGCAGCGTCGTCAGCGTCGTGCGTGCGTTGAGATAGCGCCGCCGATCCGCCAGATCCTCGTGCGTCAGCAGCACCTGTGCCGTGTGCAGGCCATGGCGCGCGAAGGCGCGCTCGTACGCCTGGATGAGGCCCATTTGCCCGACGGCGGCCGCGGCCTGCAGGTCGTGGATCGCACGCGGCCGCGTGGGCCACCCGAGGCGCTGCATCCCTTCGGCGATCGCCCCGGACGACACGAGCACGACCGCTTTGCCCGCCTTCGCGAGTTGCGCGATCTCCTCTGCCCAGCGCGCAACCGCATCGTGGTCGATGCCGCGCCCCTCGTTGGTGACGAGGCTCGAGCCGACCTTGACGACGATCCGCGACGCGCCGGCGAGGCTGCTCACGGCTCGTCCTGTCTTTTGCGCCGCCGTCGCGACGTGACGGGCGCGGGCGTGACGACGATCGGCACGCTCGTATCGGCATCGACCGGCTCGGCATGCGGCTGCGGGTGCGCATCGAGCCAGTCCTGGACGGCGAACGTGAGCTCGCGGCAGCCGCTGCCGTCGATCGCCGAGATCGCGAACAGCGGTCCCTTGTAGCGCAGCGACTTCGCGAATGCGTTTGCACGCGCAGCACGCTCGTCCTGGGGGATCAGATCCATCTTGTTCAGCACGAGCCAGCGCGGCTTGGCCGCAAGCGCCGGGTCGTATTTGTCGAGTTCGTAAACGATTGCGCGCGCATCGACGAGCGGATCGGCGTCGGGATCGGGCGGCGCGATGTCGACGACATGCAGCAACAGGCGTGTGCGCGCGAGATGACGCAGGAACTGGTGTCCGAGACCGGCGCCTTCAGCGGCGCCTTCGATCAGGCCGGGAATGTCGGCCACGACGAAGCTTCGCGCTTCGGATGTTCGCACGACGCCGAGTTGCGGCGCGAGCGTCGTGAACGGATAGTCGGCGACTTTCGGGCGCGCCGCGGAAATCGCACGGATCAGCGTCGACTTGCCGGCGTTCGGAAGGCCGAGCAGCCCCACGTCCGCCAGCACCTTGAGCTCGAGATGGAGCGTGCGCTCCTCGCCCTTTTCGCCCGGCGTCGACTGCCGCGGCGCGCGGTTCGTGCTCGACTTGAAATGCAGGTTGCCGAGCCCGCCCTTGCCGCCTTTCGCAACGAGCGCGCGCGCGCCGTCTTCGGCAAGGTCGGCGATGAGCTGGCCAGTCTCGGCATTGCTGATCACCGTTCCGACCGGCATGCGCAGCAAGACGTCGTCGGCGCCGCGCCCGTAGCGGTCGGCGCCATGTCCGTTCTCGCCGCGCTTTGCACGAAAGATGCGCGCGAAGCGGTAATCGACGAGCGTGTTGATGTTGCGATCCGCGACCGCGACGATGCTGCCGCCGCGCCCGCCGTCGCCGCCGTCGGGACCGCCGCGCGGCACATACTTCTCGCGCCGGAACGACGCAGCGCCATTCCCGCCATCGCCGGCGATCACTTCGATCGTCGCTTCATCGACGAATTTCACGACGCCTGATCCTTGACGTACAGCACGTAGCGTTCGGTCGCATCGCCACGCCGCCCGCCGTCCCACGCGATGCGATAACCGGCCAGCGCAGGCGGCGCGCCGCTCACGGTGCCATATTGCACGAGAAGCGATGCGCACTCGTCATCGGCGTTCGCATGTGTTTCCTCGCGCACCGTTTCGAGCCCCGCGAAGTAATACAGGAGGGCGCGCTGCGGATCGCCGAGATTGCGGCTGGCGACGCAGCCCTGCGTCGGCAGGTACGACGCGAGCTCGTCGATCATCGGCCGGTACGAGCGCCGCGAGTCGAGATAGGGAAGCCAGATCGTCGAATAGAGGCACCACGCCAGCGTCACGCCCGCGGCCCAGTTGAGCAGCGCGCGGCGGTTGCTGCGGCGCGCCGGCCGCACCAGGGCGATCCAGAGCAGCGTCAGGATGATCGCGGCGACGACCGAGCCCAGGTGGAACGTGGGCTGGTAGCCGACCTCGGTGTCGCGGAAGATCGTCGCGATCGCCGGCGACATGCCGTTGAGCCGCGCGTCGACCCAGATGCCCCAGACGACGATCGCGAGCAGCCCGAACGTCAGGATGCCGAACCAGTCGAGCGCCGCCGAAAAGCTGCGCGGCAGCGAATCGACCTCGAGCGATGCCAGAAGCGCGCAGGGCACGAGCAGCGGGAGCGCCTGGATCAGCCGCGGTTCCGGCACGAGCAGCAGGTTCACGTAGATGACGAGGGCGAGCACCGCCGGAATCTGCACGGAAGGTTGCGCGATGCCGCCATTGAAGCCGCGGCCGCGCGTCCAGAACATCCAAGCGATCAGCGGCAACGCCGGCCATGCAAACCAGAGCAGGTTTCGCGCGTGGTAGAGCGGATCGGCGAGCGACACGTCGAGTGCGATCTTTTGCGCCACGCCTTCGCTCACGAGCCATTCCGCGAGGAGCGACGGATCGCGCAGGTAAAGCGCGACGAGCCAGGGCGCCGCGAGCGCGACGGCGACGACGACCGCGACGACAACCGTTGCGCCATACGCGAGCCGTCGGAACTGCGGCGCCAGCGCAACGAGAATCAGCGCGCTGATCGCGAGCCACACGGGGCCCGTGAAGCCCTGGCTCAGGAACGCGACGGCCGTTCCCAGGCCGAGCCATGCGCCGCTCGCGACAGGACGGCGCAGCGCGAGCGCGAAGCCATAGAGCGCCATCGCGAGACCGACCATCACGCCGAGCTCGCCGGACAGCACGTGCGCCCGGTCCCAAAGCCCGACCGAGCCGATCAGGATCAGGACCGGCGTCCAGCGAAATCGTGTGCCCGTCAGCTCGCCGCCGGCGAGGGCGGTGAAGACGAGGATCAGCGCGAGCGCGAACCCCGCGGCGATGCGCGCCGCGTCGTAGGGCGCGAGTGGTGGCGAGAGCAGTTGCTCCGTCGCGGCGGCAAGCGCGGGCACGAGCGGTGGATTGCGCAGGTAGACCTCGCCGGCGAGATGCGGGACCACATAGTCGTGGCGTTGCGCCATTTCCCATGCGACGCCGAACGAGGTTGCATCGTCGAACTTCCAGGGGTCGTGTCCGGTGAGACCGAGTGCGATCCAGACGACCGCCAGCAGCGCGAGGCCCGCCTGCTTCCATGCCCAATACGGATCGGCCGCGCGCGACGTTTCCGATTCGGTTGCCGGGGCGACGCGGCCAGGACTGCGCATGGCGGGAAGGATGGCGGCGGACGGCGCTGCGCGCAACGAAAAAGGCAGCCGAAGCTGCCTCTTTAGCGTGCGCGGGAACGACAACGCGCGGTCAGGCCGAGGGCGTTGCGGTCTTGCTGCCGTACCGCTGGCGGAATTTCTCGACGCGGCCGGCGGTGTCCATGATCTTCTGCTTGCCCGTGTAGAACGGATGGCACGACGAGCACACCTCGACGTGCAGCGGCTTGTTGATGGTCGAGCGGGTCGTGAACGTGTTGCCGCAGCTGCAGCTCACGTTGATCTCGGTGTACTTGGGATGGGTGTCGATTTTCATGTTTCGTCTGCCTTCCGTTTTGGCGGCGCAAGGTCCCGCGAGACCCGCAAGGCGCGGGCGGCAGGAGCCGAAGGGAATCCGGGATTATCCGCGACGTCGCGGCTTCTCGCAAGTTGCGGCACGGTCAGCGCATTGCAAGGGCTCGTGCAAGTTATTGATCCAGTAAAGGAAAAAAGGGCCAGGCTCAAATTTCCCGACTTTCCCGAAAATTGGCACGGAAAAAGGGGCCAGGCTCAAATTTCCCGACTTTCCCAAAAATTTGAGCCTGGGCCCTTTTTCCGGCCCCTTTTTCCGGCAAATTTGAGCCTGGCCCCTTTTTCACTTTTTCAGGCAGCGGGGTTGCCTTCCTTCACGCACGAACGGATCTGCTTGCGCAGCTGCGGCGAATCCTCGTGCTTGTGCACGCTGACCGCGTGCTGCACGGCGGCATCGACGACCTCGTCCTCGGTGTCCGCCGAAATCGCGACCGAGCATTTGGTATCGCTCGGGAACAGCCGGCAATCGATGTATTTACGCGCCATGTTGGTCTCCTCACAAGCGGGCCACGCGGAAGTCCCGTCGGCCGCCCGCCGCCGCGCCGTCCGGGGCCGTCGTCGCGGATGGTGCACGCGAGATGCGCGGCCCGCAATACGCCGAAACTCCGAGGGTCAGCCGCGGCGCATGCTGCGGACGCGACGAGGAAGGCTCTAGCCTCTGCGCATGCTCTCGAAAAAATCCGAGTTGCTCTTCGTCGCCTTCACCTTGTCGAGCAGGAATTCCATCGCCTCGAGCTCGTCCATCGGATAGAGCAGCTTGCGCAGGATCCAGACCTTCTGAAGGATGTCGGGCTTGAGGAGCAGTTCCTCGCGGCGCGTGCCCGAGCGGTTGACGTTGATCGCCGGGTAGATCCGCTTTTCCGCCATCCGCCGGTCGAGGTGGATTTCCATGTTGCCGGTGCCCTTGAATTCCTCGTAGATCACGTCGTCCATCCGCGACCCGGTGTCGATCAGCGCCGTTGCGATGATCGTCAGTGATCCGCCCTCCTCGATGGTGCGCGCCGCGCCGAAGAAGCGCTTCGGCCGCTGCAGCGCGTTCGCGTCGACGCCGCCGGTC
>JAICLP010000184.1 GCA_025925475.1 Burkholderiales bacterium
CACCAGGCATGGATGCGGTGCGCACCGCCGTCGGCCACGAGCGGAATGTCCATCTCGCGCACGCCGTCGGGCAATCCCGCATACCAGCTCGCATCGCCCGGGACGATGCGAAACGTGAGCTCGCGCTCCTTCTGCGCGAGCTGGGCGCAGCCGGCGACGCCGAGCATCACGACGGTGAACACGACCGCCAGATGGCGAATCAGCTTGCTGCGCGTCATTGATTCAACTGCGAGGCGCAGGATGATCGAGGAAGCCGCCCGCTCGTCGCACCAACTGCGATGAGGGTCCCGTGAGCCGCTCGGCGAAGGCGCGTGCGTCTGCGGACGCCCGCACGCTGTTCGTCACGGCGAGCGCATAAAGCGTCGTCAGCTCGAACGGCGGCGGCAACACCGCGACGAAAAGAACACCGGGCGTGTAGAGAATCTCGGTGACCTGCGTGCAGCCGATCGCGCCAGCCGCGCCGTTCGCCGCCAGTGCGGCCATCGCCTGCGCGCCGTTCGCATACGCGCGCAAGCGCGGCGACAGCTTTTCGTGCAAACCGAGCGTGCGCAGCACGCCCGCAAAGTGGATGCCGGCCGTCGAGCGCGAAGTATCGGGGCAATAGAGCTCGCTCGCACGGCCGAGCGCGGCACGAAGCGCATCGGCGTCGTGCACGTCCGGCGACGCGTCGCCCGAGCGGATGGCGATGCCGGTCGGCACGCGACCGAGCGCGGCGATCGTCTCGCCGTCGATAAGCGCCTGCACTGCGAGCGTATCGAGCATCGCCGCGGGCAGGATGACGAGATCGCATGCCGTGCGGGCGACGACTGCATTCGAAATGGCACCCGCCGAATCGAACGTCGCGTCCACGCGCGAGCCGCGCTCGGCCTCGAACGGTCCGGCGAGCGCCTGGACGAGGCCCTTGGCGGCACCGGCCGACAGGATGCGCACAACCTCCATCGGTTCAGCGGTCCGCGCGCGCGCCGGAGATCTTCACGATGCGCGCCCACTTGACGATGTCGTCGTCCAGGAACTTGCGAAACGCCGCGGGCGTCATCGTCATCGGCACCGCTCCCTGCTTCGCCCATTCAGCCTGCGTTTGCGGCTGCGACACGATCTTCGTGATTTCCGTGTTCAGCCGGTTGACGATCGCGGGCGGCGTGCCTTTCGGCGCCACCAGGCCGAGCCAGATCGTCGCTTCGTAACCCGGCACGCCGGCCTCGGACAGCGTCGGCACGTTCGGCAACACGCTCGAGCGCGCCTTGCCGCTCGTCGCAAGCGCGCGTACCTGGCCCGCCTTGATGTGCTCGTTCATCACGGTGACCGCGTCGAACATCATCTCGACCTGCCCGCCGAGGACGCCGGTGCGCGCGCCCGAGCTGCCCTTGTAGGGAACGTGGACGATGTCGACGTGCGCCATCGCCTTGAAGAGCTCGCCGGCCATGTGATACGGCGTGCCCGGACCGGACGATGCGTAGTTGAGCTTGCCCGGCTCCGACTTTGCGAGCGCGATCAGCTCCTTCAACGTGTTCGCCTTGACCGAAGGATTGACGACGAGCACGAGATCGGACGAGTTGATCGGCGCAACCGGCACGAAATCGCGCATCAGCGCGAACGGCTTGTTCGGCATCAGCGATTCGTTGACCGTGTGCGTGTTCGACATCAGAAGCAGCGTGTAACCGTCGGGCGCGCTCTTCGCGACGACCTCGGTGCCGACGACGGAGCCGCCGCCCGGCCGGTCCTCGATCACGAACGGCTGGCCCATCGACTCCTGCAGGTGCTGCGCGAGGTAGCGCGCGTAGACATCGGCAGGACCGCCGGCCGCGAACGGCACGATGATCTTGACCGGCCGCGACGGATAGTCGTCCGCCGCTGCGTGCAACGTGACGACGGCAAGCGCGGCGGCCAGCATGAAGCGCAGGTAGCGCATGGTCCTCTCCCGGGACTCGACAGCGGAATGCTACAGAGAAAAGGGGCCAGGCTCGAATTTCTTAAAAGGGGCCAGAAAAAGGGGCCAGGCTCGAATTTCTCGAATTTCTTGGCGAAATTCGAGCCTGGCCCCTTTTTCTAAATTCGAGCCTGGCCCCTTTTTCTAGCCTGGCCCCTTTTTCTCTCGAGCCTGGCTTCTTTTTCTACGCGTCGTCGGCGCCCACCTCGCGCAGGAACGCGCTCCGCTCCTGCGTGCCGATGTGTTCGGCAACGAGCTTGACGAACTCGTCCGAGTCGTGCGCCTGTTGCGCGGCCTTCTTCGCAACGACCTTGGCGATCGGACCGAGGTACACGGCCAGGCGCGACGTCGTCTGCTCGACGAATGCCTGCTCGAGCGGCCGCGCGCGCAGACGCGAGCCCGACGAAACGGCGGTGCCGCGCGCGTGGGTGGTCGCGCGCCCGGTGCCCGGCTGGCGTCCGGTATGTGCACCGCTCGCATCGGAGCGGCCATGCGCCTCGAAGCGCTCGCGTTCGCGCGGATCGGGGATGTGCGCGGCGAGGAGCTCGTAGAGCTCGCGCGTATCGTGCGCGCGGCCCGCGGCCTGCCGCACGAGGATCTTCGCCATCGGACCGACGAAGCGCACGAGCTGGCGCTCGATCGTCGCGAGCGACGCGTCGTCGAACGCGTGCGCCGGCGGCGACAACTGCACGTCGGCGAGGCTGATCAGCGTCGTCTCGCCGGCATTCGCCTGCGGCGCGCCGCAGGCAGCGCGCAGTGCGAGCTCGAACGCGCGCGCGTCGGCGAAACGCTCGCCGGCATCCTTCGCAAGCGCCTTGTCGAGCAGAGCATCCATGGCCGGGCCGATCGGAAACGCACAGGTCTCCGATGCAGGACGCGGATGCTCGTGGACGATCTTGTAGGCGACCGCCTCCATCGTTCCGGCGAAGGGCCGCGCGCCGGTGAGGAGCTCGTAGAGCACGACGCCGGTGCTGAAAAGATCGGCACGATGGTCGCTCGGAAGGCCGCGGCATTGCTCGGGCGCCATGTACGTCGGCGTGCCCATCACCATGCCGGTCATCGTGAGCGTCGTCGCGTCGATCCGCGCGATGCCGAAGTCGGCGACCTTGAGGATGCCGCCGGCGGTCAGGAGCAGATTCGCGGGCTTCACGTCGCGGTGCACGACGCCCTGCGCGTGCGCAAATGCGAGCGCCTGCAGCAGCTGCGTCATGATCGCCGCGATCTGCGCGAGGTCGAAGCGGGCGTTGCGGTTCAGGTATTCGCGAAGGCCCATCCCCTCGACGTACTCCATCGCGATGTATGCAACGTCGTCGTCCTCGCCGTATTCGTAGATCGCGATGATGTTCGGATGGTGCAGGCGGCCCGCCGCGCGCGCCTCGTTCCGGAAGCGCGCCATGAACTGGTCGGCGAGATCGGCATCGAGCAGGTCCTTGCGCACGGTCTTGATCGCGACCCGACGCTCGATGTGCGGATCGATCGCCTTGTAGACGACGCCCATCGCCCCCTTGCCGAGGACGGACTCGACTTCGTACTTGCCGATGCGCTCGGGCGCCGTCATTCGAGCATCTTCATCGCCTGCACGAGGCTCACCTTCATGCGGCCGAGCGCCTCGGTGAGGACGCCGATCTCGTCGCGGCTGCGCGTGCGGAATTCGCCGGCGTCGAGGTTGCCGAGGCTCACCTGGTCGGCGATCCCCGACAGGCGCGTGACGCGACGGATCACCATCATGTGCAGCATCACGTTCAGCAGCACGAACGTGACGATGAACACGCCGGCGAGCGACAGCATGAACGTGCGAAACGTCTGGTCGGCACGCTTGATCGGCACCGACATCGGCACCGATACGACCTGCGCGCCGATCACCTCGTTCATCTTCCAGCCGAAGCCGTTCGCCGGGCCGTAGAGGTCGACCATCGTTTTCGGCGCCACTTCGATCGTGCTGTGGCAGACGAGGCACGCCGCGCTCGTCACCTGGATCGGCCGCGCGAGGTAAAGGGCGCGCCCGGTCGGCGTGTCGCGCTCGCCGACCATCTCGACGTTGTCCTTCGACTGGCGGAACGCATTGACGATGTCCGCCTCCCAGTCGCTCGCGCGGTCGCGCGGATTCGTCGGGTTGAGCGTCGCCTCCTTGTAGCCGTAATCGGGGTGCGTCTTACGCATCTCGTTGAACATCTCGGTGGCCGCGTAGGCGGGCACCGTTTGCGGCAGGAACGCGTACTTGAGTTGCGTGTCGAGAAGCGGCTTCACCTGCGTGTTCGTGTACGTGCGCGACGACAGCGCGGCCTCCATCATGAGCCGCGCGTTCTGCACGATCTCCTCGCGCGCATTCGCCTGCAGCACGCGGTACGAGACGTAACCGGCGATCGCGAAGCCCAGCACGAAGATGCCGAGCAGCACGAGGTTGAATTTCCAGATGAGCTTCATGGCTGTCGCTTCGCGGAAGGTTGTGGCGGAGCCGTCGCGTCGGCATCGCGCGGCTTGTAGCGTTCGGGATGCAGCATCCTGTCCCATTCGGGAACGTTGTGCGCGGCCGCCGCGCTGCGAAACGCGGGATCGGCAAGCCGCGTCGAAAAACGGCGCGCGAAGGTTCTGCGTACCGAGCCGGAAAGCCACGGCTCCGCCTCGGCAAAGGTGATTTCGCGGCCGGCGGGAAGCGCCGGTGGCGTGCCCTCGAAGTGGCTCGCGAGCGCCGGCAGCCGATCGCGCAACGCGCGCGGCATTGCCGCGATGAACGCCTGCGACGGACGATCGTCGGTCTCGAACGCGCGGTCGCCGCTCTTGTGCCAGAACTCGCCCTCGGCCGCGTCGCGCGCCTGCTCCTTGCCGCGCGCGGCCGGTATCAGGAGGCTCGCGCGGCCGCTCTCGACGAAGAACTCGGCATGCATGGCGTCGCAGTGTACGACGACGATGCCGTCGTCGACGCGCAACGCCGACGACGGAAGGTCGAGCCGCAGCGGCGGCGCCTTCGCCGTGTTCGCGGCCTTGATCCATCCGCGCATCAGCATGAACGCTGGCGATGCCTTCGCATCGACTTTGGTCTCGGGAAGATATGCAAGCGCCGGCCCCTGCGCGCTGATCGCGCTACCGCGCGGCAGCTCGATCTGCACCTGCGCATGCTCGCCGACGTCGAGGACGTCGCCCGGCTCGGCACGCGCGCCTGCCTCGAGCCGGTACCACGTCGTCTTGCGCAGCACGCGCGCGTCGCCGTCGACGATCGTGAAAATGCCAATGCCGCGCTCGGCGGCGCAGGCCGCCGTCGACCACAACGCGAGCAGAAGCACGACGGCCGCGTGGAGGACGTTCATCGGCAGCGATGGGCAGGCGTAAGGCGCAACCATACTAGGCTTCGGCTTCCGACCGCGTCAATGCGAAAAGTCGCGCCTGAAGCCGTTGCCGCCGGCCCGCATGCGCGCGCCTTATACTGACATCCGGCGCGCGGTAGCGCGCAATCGTCCGATCAGGCCTTGACCGAACCGACCGAACTCGCCGTGCTGTTCGCCGACGTGAGCGGCAGCACCCGCCTTTATGAAACGCTGGGCGACGAGCGCGCGCTCGCGACCGTCGGACGCTGCATCGTCCTGATGCGCGAAGCCTGCGAGGGTCACGGCGGCCGCGTCATCAAGACCATCGGCGACGGGGTGATGGCGGCGTTTCCGATTACCGACGACGCGGCGCAGGCCGCCGTGGCGATGCAGGCACGCATCGCGGCAGAGCCGTTCGACGCGCGCGTCGCGCTGCGCATCGGCTTTCATTTCGGCGCCGCCTTGGAGTCCGATGGCGACGTGTACGGCGATTCGGTCAACATCGCCGCGCGCCTCGCCGGCATCGCGCACGCGCTGCAGGTCATCACGTCGGGCGGCACCGCGGCGATGCTCTCGCCTTGGCTTCGCGCACGCACGCGGGCGCTCGCGTCGCTGACGGTCAAGGGCAAGGCGCACGATCTCGACGTCTGGGAGCTCCTGTGGGAGGACTCGGCGGATGATCTGACGACGCTCTCGACGCGCGTGGCCGTCTCGCGTGCGCGTCTTCGCGTCCGGCACGGCGCGCGCGAGATCGTGCTCGACGAAGGACAGCCGACGCTCGCGTTCGGACGCGATGCGCAAAACGACGTCGTGATCAACGACCGGCTCGCGTCGCGGCTGCACGGCCGCATCGAGCGGCGCCGCGACCGCTTCGTGCTCGTCGACCACAGCTCGAACGGCACGTTCGTGACACCCGACGGCGAGGCCGAAATCCCGCTGCGGCGCGAGGAATTCGTGCTGCGCGGACGCGGACGGATCAGTTTCGGCCACGCGCACGAGGCCGATCCGCGCGAGACGGTCGACTTCGAATGCGATCTTTGAGGTTGTTTGGCACATCCTGTGCATGCCGGCCCGCGGAAGGCGCCATCCGAGGCGCCGCGAGCAACCGATGGTCGTCCGCCGCTGCGCTTTCGTCGGCCGAATGCGTTTCGTTGCCGCCGCGCTGGCGACGGCGCTGCCGCTTTGCGCCCACGGCGAGCCGTTCTACGGCGCCGACCTGCGCTATGCGTACGACGACAACCTGACGCTCGCCTCGGACGCGGCCGACCGCCGGGGTGACAGCCTTCTGACCGCAGGCGGCTATCTCGGACA
>JAICLP010000062.1 GCA_025925475.1 Burkholderiales bacterium
CGGCAAAACCGCACCCGCCAAGCACCCAGGCGCCCCGCCTCAGTACCCACACCTATCGATTGCTGATTGTTAAAGAGCGCTTGCTCGTGCAGGCCGATGATGAAAATTGGCCAGACAGTCGCAAAGAGGCGCGATTGTACCTCGAATTTCGCCCGAGTCAAAGGGGGGACTGCGGTCCAAGTTTGCACGTCGCGACGAACGCCATCGTGGCGGATCAGATCCGCCCGATCGTCGCCGTCGGTGCGCCGTTCGAGCCGTTGCCCGTGAGCGTGTTGTTCCCCAGCGAGATCATCGAGCCGCCGACGACCTGCAGTCCGATGTTGTTGCCGGTGATGGTCGTGTTCGCGATGCGCACCGTCGCGAATGCTCCCGAATAGATGCCCGCCGCGCCGTTCAGCGACGAGATCGAGTCGCTGATCGTGATGTCAACGGGACGCGACGAGGCGAGCGCCACGAACCCGTTCAACGCGTTGCCGGTTGCCGCCGTGTTGCGCACCGCGACCGCCGATCCGTCCTCGGCGCGCAAACCGCGCCCGTTCCCTTTCATCGACACACCGTCGACCACTGCGCTCACGTGCGCAGAGGCGCTCGGATGAATGTAGATGGCGCCCGCAGTGTTGTTTCGCAGCGCCGAGTTCGTTACGAAGACCAGTGCGTCGTTGCTCGGCGCCACGTCGATCGCCTGTTGCGTGAAGCCGCGGATCTCACAATTCTCGACGTGCAATTCACCGCCGGCAAGAAATCGAATACCGTTGATGCCGGCGCCGATGCCGTCGAAGTGCAGGTTGCGCAGGATCACCACGTCGGACGCCGCCGCCTGCACGACGATACCGTTCGTACCAGACACGAGAACGCTCGCCATCGTGCCGTCGCCGCTGATCGTGATCGATTTCGTGATCGTCAACGCTCCGTATCCGCCCGGATCCATCGCATTGATTTCGCCGCCGGCCGCAGTCTTCGAGATCGCACCGGCGAACGTCTTGCACGGCGCCGTACGGCTGCAGGGATTGGCATCGTCACCCACGCCCGATACCCATGTCCGCGTCGCCTGCGCGAAAGCGCCGCCCGCAAACAAGCCGAATGCCGCGAGCACTCCACACGCGGCGATCCATTGCGACTTCTTCATCACACTCTCCCGTATCGTGGTCGACGCCGAAGTGCGCCGAACATCACGGCGAGTGCAAGAGGCGTGCCGTCAGCCTTCGGGACCTTCGCGGGGCGACGATGAGTCGCTTTTCGAAGCTCGCATCAGCGATTTGCTTCGCGCGACATCCATTCGCTGCAACTGCGCGATCACCCGTTGCGCTGCGTCCTCGGGCGTTACGCGATGACTTTCGATGGACACCTCGGGATGCTCCGGCCGCTCGTACGGCGAATCGATGCCGGTGAAGTTGGGCAACGCACCACGACGCGCCTTCGCGTACAAGCCTTTCGGATCGCGCGCTTCCGCGACGTCGAGCGGCACGTCGACGAACACTTCGCAAAACTCGTTCGGCGCGACAAGGCCGCGTGCGAACCTGCGCTCGGCCCGGAATGGCGAGATGAACGCCACAAGCACGACAAGGCCGGCGTCGACCATGAGGCGCGCGACTTCCGCGACGCGGCGCACGTTCTCGACGCGATCGGCTTGCGTGAATCCGAGATCGGCGTTGAGACCGTGTCGGATGTTGTCGCCATCGAGCAGACAGGTATGCAAACCGAGGGCGTGCAGGCGTTCCTCGACGAGGTTTGCGATGGTCGACTTGCCGGCGGCCGGCAGCCCGGTGAACCATACGACGCACGGCGCGTGGCCCTTTAGCATCGCGTGCGCACGCTTGTCGATGTCGACGTGTTGCCAGCGGACGTCATGCGCGCTTGTATGACTCCCCCGCGCTCGCGGCTCCGCCGCCTCGCTACCCCCCGGGGCGGCGCAATTCGCGCTTTGAGGCGGCTCTGCAGCGCTCACTGGTCGAAGCCTTCCAGGCGCCCTGCCGCGTCATCGCAGCCGAGATCGCTGAGCTCGAGCTGCTCGAGAACCGGGAATGCGACGTGCTCGAGCCGTTTCGCAGCCGTGTCGAATTCGGCATCGGTCAGTGGCAGCAGGTCGAGGATCATGCCTTCGCGAACGAGATGCACGTAGTGCAGCAGCCTCCAGCGCGGGTCGTATAGCGCGATCGCCGCCGAGGCGAAATCACGTTGCCCGCGCTCGCTCAAGGCCGAGATCCCGATTGCACGATGATCGGCATCGAAGCATACGCCGCGCGGGACTCCGCCCGTCGTGAACGACCATCCGTTGGTGCCGACCAGCTTGCCCTCGATCGAGCTGCACGTGACGAGCGCATCATCATCGCGCCAGACGTTGTGCGCCTGCCTCCCCAGCGACACGGTCCTGCGAAACGATCGCGTGCGCCGGTCGAAAAAATGCAGGTCGCTCGGCCCGTGATTATGAGCGAGCAACCCGATCTCCCGGTCGTCGATGAAGAACGAGTTGAAATGATGGTGGTCGGGTTGCGCTTCGCGCGCCGGATGCGCCGCGTCGGCGGCCGATGGAAGCTCGGGTGTCCATCGCTCCCAGATACTGCCGTCGTATAGGGCGACCATGTCGTCGAACGAGCAAGTCACCCACAGCCGCTCGTCGAAGCACGCGATCTGATGAACGTCGCGCAACGGAAATGGCGCTTCCAGCGTCTCGCGCAGGCGCAGATCGCGATCGACGAGCAGGATGCAGGCGCACTCCTTCTCGCGCGGCGCCTGGCTCGAAACGAGGCGACGGCGTGCGGCAACCGCGAAGCCCGAGCGCATCCGTGCGATTCCGTAGTAGAGCCCTGCTCCACGATGTAGGACGCGCGCCTCCCCGCTAATGCAATCGACGAGCAGCAGAGATTGGCTGGTGGTGGCGAGAACGTTCATGAGACGAGCTGAAAAAAGACGCGGTGTGGATGCGAATGATACAAACCACGCCGGCAGCGCAGGATCGTAACGACTGCAGGCCGATGCAATGGCGCCAAGCGCTAGAATTGCCGCCTTGGCGTGTGGCGGCAGCGATGGGGCACATTCGGGTACGGAACATCGGGAAGGCATACAAGCGTTACCCGCACAAGTGGGGAAGGCTCGCTGAATGGGCCGGTGGCGGCAACCACCATGAGCTGAAATGGATCCTGCGGGATCTGACATTCGACGTCGCGCCCGGTGAGTCCGTCGGCATCATCGGTTTCAACGGTGCGGGCAAAAGCACGCTGCTGAAAGTCATTTGCGGCACGACTCGACCCACGACGGGGCACGTCGAGGTCGGCGGACGCGTCGCGGCGCTGCTCGAGCTGGGCATCGGTTTTCATCCCGACTTCACAGGTCGTCAGAACGCCTATATGGCGGGTCACCTGCGCGGCGCTCGCACCGAAGAAGTCGATGCGCAAATGCGCGCGATCGAGGAGTTCGCCGGCATCGGCGATTACATCGACCAGCCGCTGCGCGTCTACTCGAGCGGAATGGCGGTGCGACTCGCGTTCAGCGTTGCGACGGCCGCGCGTCCCGACATCCTGATCGTCGACGAAGCGCTCGCCGTCGGCGACGTGCTGTTCCAGCAGAAGTGCTTCGATCGCATCCGCGCATTCTGCGATGCCGGTACGACGCTGCTATTCGTTTCGCACTCGATGGCAACCGTGTACTCGCTATGCGACCGTGGGCTGCTGATTCACGATGGCCGTATTGCCATCGACGGCAAGCCGAGGGAAGCCATCGACGTCTACAATGCGCTCGCGGTGCGCGCGCGGGATCCCGAGCCGGCATCGTTGCGCATCGCCGGTGCCGAGAATGCGTATCGATCCCAGAATGCCGATCGATCCAAGCTTGCATCGTCGTCTTCGCCGACGTCGGCAAGCGATGTGCCGGAGGAACGAGCATCGCCGCCGGCGATGGCGATATCCGGCACGCGGGCAACCGATAGCGCGACGCCCGATGGCGTCGACGCGCTTTCGCCCCCCGTCCTGTACGGACAGGCGGGCGCCTACTCGAAGCCCGGCGCCGCGATCACGAGCGTGCGCCTACTCGACGGCGATAGGCCGGTGGATGCGCTGGTCAGCGAAAGCACCGTCGCCGTCGTCGTGAACGCGCGCTTCGATGCCGCGTTCCGCGACCCGCATATCGGCTTCCAGGTTCGCGATGCGCGCGGAGAGCCCGTGTTCATGACGCACACGCACGGCATGGGCATCGATGTCGGACGCGTGCTTCCGAACGACGAAGTCGAGGTCCGCTTCGAGTTCCGCGCGAGCATTGCCCCCGGTGACTACTCGATTACCGCGGGCATCGCCAACGATGGAATGCTCGATGGTCAATTCCGAGAATCGCTGACGCGCGTGCAGGGAGCGCGCACGTTTACCGTGCTTCGCAACTTCGCTGGAATCCACTGGGCGGGCATATGCAATCTTGCACCGGTCTGCTCGGTGCAACGCAAATCCAGCGGTGTCCACGCCGCATAGTGCGGAACAAAATCGATCAGTCGGCTCCGATGATCGATCCGGCAATCTCGGCCCACGTGGGTGCCCGGTACTCCCGCGCGCGCATCTCGAACGCGCGCCGCATTAAAACGTTGTCCAGCCATGTTTTCAGCGCCTCGTACCATCCGTAGAAATCGCTCGGCGCAAGGGGGATGAGCGCGGGATTTCGAACCTCCTCGGCAACGGGCAGGGTGTTCGACACGAGGCAAATCTTCCCGCACATGAGGCTCTCCTGCGCGGGCAATCCCCAGCCTTCCTGAAGCGACGGATAAACCGTGAAGGCGCAGTCACGATAGAGGCGCGCGAGCACGCCATCCGGCACGTCGTTATGCACGTCGACGTTGACCGCCCGCAATTGCGCCCGATACGCCGAATCGGCGAACTTGCGCTCCTCTTGAACGGGCCCCACCAGCACCAGGCGGAAGTCGCGACCGGACGGTCCGATCCATGTTTCGTGCAGCGCTGTCCAGACGTTCAGCAGAAAGTCGTGGTTCTTGCGCCTGTTGAAGCTGCTTACCATCAGCACGAACCCGTCAGGGCGGTAATGGAGGTCGTCGCGCGGCTCGATCGTTCGCAGATCGCGTCCGCGCAGGCCGGTACGCCGCGTTTCGTACGAAAACCCGCGCGACGCCGCCAGCTTCTGCAGATCATTCTCGACCTGTTTCGATTCGGTATAGACGCGCGCGCTATGCCGAAGCAGCGTCAGCAGACGTGCGAAGCGCTCCGCATTGTCTTCCCAGCCGGTGTGGTGCGCACCAGTGTGGTAGGTAAGGTCGTAGACGTACGGCTCGAGCGTCAGCGACCTCATCCACGTCAGGCGAACGAGCTCGTCGAGCAACGACTCGTTCGAAAGCCACGACTGACCGAGCGTCAACAGGCGCGCGCCCACGGGTATTGGCGGCGTGCGGCGCGGCACGTACGCAACGGTTAGCGTGCCGAGCGGATGCTCGAACCGACGTTCACCGAGGCCGAGCGCCGCGGCGAGCGGCATCGCCGGGATGTCGCCATCGTCCATGAGCGCGCCCGGTGCGCGTTCGTCCTTGATGCGGTAGGGATCGAAGGTCGGACGAATGCGTCGAAGGAGCGCGACCGCCGGGCGACGCAGCCTGTCGGGGGCGCGTTGAATCATCCGTTTGCCGAGCGCGACGGCGCGCGAACGTACCCGCGGCGCACGCGGCGGCGTCGTCTGCATTCCATCGGGCAACGGTGCCGTGGTGCGATCGGCGAACGTCAGCATGGCGCGACGCTCGGTCGGTAGGTGCTCATCGGATACGAACCAATGGCGCGCGTTGAAGCGCGCCTCATCGAACGCTTCGATGTCGGCGAAATCGATTTCGATGAAGCACGACTTCACATCGTTGTACGCGATCAAGCGAAGCGACGGGTGTTTCGCAAGGAGTTCCGACACGATGCCGTGCTCCACGAGCGGAACGCCCGTGAACGGCTGGCCCATTCGCACGAAATGCAGCAGCGCCGAGACGTCGGCCACGACGAGCGGTGCGGCGCGCCCTTCCGGCTGCGCGTGCAGACGCTCGTAGAGCGCCCACGTCTCCTCCGCATGACGGGCGATCGAGAATGCGCCGACGAAACGCCGCGACCGCTCACGCCGCAGCTCTTCGGGCTCCGGATGCCGAATCACGTCCTGCAGGATGCCCGCGATCGCGGCGACATCGGCAGGATGCACGTAACGTGCATCGTCGCCGAAAAGCTCGCGCTCGGAAGAGAGGTCACCCAGCACGAGCGGCGTTCCTGCCGCGCCCGCCTCCATCGCCGCGAGCGGTGCCCCCTCCGTCCAACTGGGGAACACTAGTGCTTCGGCGCCGGCGTACGCAGACGCCAGCAGCGCACGATCTTCGATGCGCTCGATGAAGTGCACGTTCGAACCGCCGAGACGCTTGACGTGAGCCGCATAGCCGGGATCACCGGGCGCTCCGACGAGGACGAGGGGCACTTCGAGATTGCGCGCGGCGAGCGCCACGAGCGCCTGGTTCTTGCGGTACTCCAATCGGCCGACGGCGAGAACGTAGCGCCGCAGCCCGAAGCGGGCCCGAAACAGCTCCGCGTCGCCGCTGCGCATGGTTTCGACATCCACGCCGTTATGGATCGTGACGGCGTGATCGACCCGCGCTCCCAGCGCGCTCAGATAGCTGCGCTCGTAGTCGCTCAGCAGGACCAGATGATCGGCGAGTTCGCACGCCAGCCGAAGCTTTTCGAAAAGGCCGGGGAGTCCTTCGACGGGTTGCGACGCGTCTTCGCCCGCGTAACGCCGACGCGGCGTCGCCGCGACGATCGTCGCGAGCGTTCGTATCAGTTCATCGGGACCCGGGCGAGCATTGAACAGACGCTCCATGAATGGATGGAATAGCGGCCAGTCGGCGAGGTCGAGTGCGATCGGTGAGAAGACCACCCTGGCGCCCGAGCGCCGCGCGGCGGCCAGCGCGCCGATGGCCGAATCGGGCGGCCAGCTGTTGAAGACGTGCACGACGTCGTAGCGCCCGCTCGCAATCCTCGTCGGACCGCTGGCCGTTTCAACGGCCAGGCAGCGCGCCTGCAACTGCGCGACGATATTGCGCACGCGCGTCGTCGGCCCGCCCTTCGCCCAATCCTCGGTGCCATGCGTCACCAGCAGCGCGCGGCAGGGCCGGAGGCGACCGGAAGAAATGGGACGTCGCGCCGGTGCGCTGCTCGCGCGCCGGCGATCGATCAATTGCGCGAACAGCTCGAGGTGACGCCGCGAGAAATGCTCCCAATCGCATGGCAACGCCGCAGCGCGGAGCTCGATCACTTTCTCGAGCTCGGCCTCGAGCACGCGACGCAAGTCGTCCGCATCGCCCCTTCGAAATGGGATGTGCGGAAAATCGCGAACCATTCCGATGTCGCTCGGCGCAATCACCGGACAGCCTGCCGAAAGCGCCTCCAGCATCGGCACCGGCCCACCCTCGATCAGCGAGGGCACGAGCAGGTAGTCGAGCGACTGGTAGAAAACCGCCAGCTCGCGCTCGCCGTAGTGCTGCGCCGGCAGCGGCCAGCCTTCGCCGGTGAACACGAACTCGATGAAGGGCAAGTCCATGACCGCGGCGAGAAGAGTCTCGCCCTTGCGGCCGGTGTGATAAGTCCGGCCGACCACGCCGATGCGCACTTTCGGAACGAACACATCGGTGTCGACGCCGAGCGCTATCGTGTGGACCTCTCGGGCGCCGTCGGCGCGGAGCACGTCGGCGTATTTCGACGACGATGTGATGCACACATCGCTCTTGCGCGCCACCTCCTCGAAGAGCGCCGCCGCGCCCGCGTGGTACTCCTTGTGCGCGAGATACGTGACGCGTATCGTGTCGCGAACATCGTCGCGCCATGCCGATTCCGGCAGGAAAAACGTGAGCTCCGCGTGGCCGCTCGGCTCCGTCGTCATGCTCACCTGATAGCGCTCGGGCGATTTCGCCGCCTCGCGCGCGATCTCGTGTGCGATCTTCTCGAGGATCCAGCCCCGGTCGACCGGCACGAGATCGATCGTATAAGGAGCTGGGCTCGCATCTCCGGATGCGCGTTCGCAAGCGGCGGATCCGGTCAGGACGTCGTCGGTCATCGCGTTTGGTGCCCCTACCAACCGTAGCGCTCCCGCCACGCCAAAAACATCAGCAACGACCAGACCGTCGTCTGCGTATGGTTGGCCTGTCCGGTGAGGAAGTTGGCCCAGCATCGGCGAACGGCGCCGACGTCCAGCAGGTCGCCGCGTCCGAGCAGCTCCGGGGTCAGCAGCGATTCGGCCCACGGACGAAGATCGCCTTTGAGCCAGTCGGCGAGCGGAATCGAAAACCCGCGCTTGGGGCGATCGACCAGCTGACGCGGAAGGTGGCGATAAAGCACCGATCGCATCAGGCGCTTGCCTCGGCCGCGCTCGATCTTGAGCCGCTGCGGCACGCGCCACGCGAATTCGACGAGCCGCCGATCGAGCAGCGGCACGCGCGCTTCGAGCCCGCACGCCATCGTCGCGCGGTCGACCTTTTGCAGGATGTCCTCGACCATGTACGTCTTTTGGTCGACGAGCTGCATCCAATCGATCACATCCGGGAATGCGTGCCGAAGCGACACGTCGTCAAACACGCCGGCAGGCTCGGATTCATCGCGCAGCAACGGTGCGTCGCGCACCGTGGTCACCGACATGGGCGTGGTTCGGTAGAGGTACGCGAAGTCCTCGTAGCGCTCCAGCATTCTTGCGAGGTGATAGACCCCGTCGGCGCGCACGATCCAGGGTTCCGGCGTGCGAAAGAGGTGCCCGATGAGCCGGAACGCACGTCCCCGTGGAACGCGGCGTGCGATGGCGGCCATCGCCCGTTGCGCGCCATACGGAACGCGACCGCGTATGCGCCGCAATCGCTCCATCCAGAAATAACGGTCGTAGCCGGCGAAGAGCTCGTCGCCCCCGTCTCCCGACAGGGCGACGGTCACGTGCCGGCGCGTGAGACGCGCAAGGAGCAGCGTCGGAATCTGCGAGCTGTCCGCGAACGGTTCGTCGAAGAACTGCGCCAATTCCGGGACAATGTCCCGTGCCTCGCGCGTCGTGCAAACCATCTGGGTGTGCTGCGTGCCGAGGTGCGCGGCGACATCGCGCGCCTGCGCCGACTCGTCGAACCGCGCGTCTTGAAAGCCGATCGTGAACGTGCGCACCTGACCTGGCGCGCTTGCCTGCATGAGCGCGGTGACGAGGGACGAATCGATGCCTCCTGAAAGGAAGGCGCCGAGCGGCACGTCGGAGACGAGCTGCCCGCGGACGGCCTCGCGCGCGAGGCGTTCGAAATCGCGCGAGATCTCTTGGTCGCTGCCGCGGAAGGGATCGCCGCGGGCCGCGCGGGCGCGCTCGACGAGATCCCAATAGCGCACGGAAGTGCGGCGAAGGCCAAGGTCGATCGTCACGATCGACCCGGGCGCGAGCTTCGCGACTTCCTTGAAGATCGAGAAAGGTTCGGGCACATACGAATAGCGAAGGAACGATGCCAGCGAGCCCGGGTCGATCCCGGCGCGAAACGCCGGATGCGCGAAGAGCGCCTTGGGTGTCGAGCCGAAAAGAACTGCGTTGCCGAAGGCAGCGTAATAGAGCGGCTTTACGCCGACGTGGTCGCGAACGAGGTGCAGCAACCGCGCGCGCGCATCCCACAGCGCGAAGGCAAAGATGCCATTCATGCGTCGTGCGGCTTCCTCGATACCCCAGGCATCCACCGCGGCGGGAATGACCTCCGTGTCCCCGCTCGTGTGGAATGCGTAACCCTTCGATCGCAGTTCGTCGGCGAGATCGCGATAGTTGTAGATCTCGCCATTGAAGACGATGGTGTAGCGGCCGTCCGGCGAATGCATCGGCTGGTTGGCCGCAGCGGACAGATCGATGATCGACAGCCGCGCGTGGCCGAAACCGATGCCCGCATCGGCGTCGGCCCACGCCGCCTGGAAGTCGGGCCCGCGATGCGCGATAGCATCGGCCATGCGGAGTACGGTGGCTTCCAATCGTTCGCGCGCCTCCTTCCTGCCGGGTTGCCAGAATCCGGCGATGCCACACACTCAGGCGTTCCTTTCACTGAACAAGGCGCGAGCCCAGCCTCTGACCCCGCCACGCAGCGCAGCGATCTTCCGATGCAACTCGTCGATATCGGCGCTCTGCATCTTGCCGACGTGATAGTTGCCGATCTCACACGCGCGGCGAAACTTCGCACCCCAGGTCGCGCCATAAACGCGTTCGACGGCGTCGGTCGCCGCGTTGCATGATCGCGCGTCGACGGGTAGCTCCCAGGGCGTATACAGAATGTCCAGCAGCAACGGCAGGCAGGCAGGCGGATCGTCCGGAAGGCGAATGGCGCCGGCCATCGTCGGCACCTGCGTCGAATGCATCTTGTCGCCCTCCCAGCCCTCGAACAGGTACTTTGGACCGCGGTTGCGATGCTCCTGATCCTCCTTGCGCGACAGGTTGATGTCGTGCATCGCGACCCATGACGCGGGCTGCATCATCGGCATGATCGCGAGGAGATCGAGCGTCGCCCACGGATGCATGTGGTGCGCATCTATGAAGGCGAAATCGACGCCTGCGCCGATGCGCGCCGCGCACTCGCCTGCCGTCATTCCCGTCGTCAGCCGGTACCGCGCGAGACGCTCCGGCATCACGTCGTTCACGCATTGGCCCGTCGCGTACGCCTCGTCATAGAAAAAGCGCTCGGCGATATCGACGCCGTGCAGAACGCTTTTCTGCATTTCCGCGGCATCGAGCGCTTCGAGCAGCACACACGATCCCCACCCGCTCGCGACGCCGATCTCGACCAGCTTTGCCGGCCGCGTCTCGATGACAAGGCCGGCGAAGAACGCGGCGTCCATGTCCGAGATACTGGCGACGGCCCACGTGGGCTGTCGCGGCCACAGTGCGTGCACGATGGGCGCACCGATGGAATCCATGTAACCCAACGCGTATTGCTGGAAAGTCTTCATGCTGGCGAATGGGCGGACGATCGCGAGAGGGGCTTGTAGGCGATGAGCGCGTAATCCTGCGGCACGAGCATGATCGTCGTATAGAGCTTCGCGACGGGATCGGCGGCGCCATCGATGTCGCCTGGCGACGCGGACGCATGCAACCGCTCGATGGCGACGCGTTCGAAACCGGCGGCTTCGAGGAGAAATCGCATCGGCTCCGGCGGAAGCGGCCGCCGGTGCGTGGGGTCGAAGTAGAAATTGCAGGCGCCGACGATCAGGTTCTCCGGATTCGGCGTTTCGAGAATGGCAACACCGCCGGGACGCAACACGCGCATCGCATGCGCGACGAATTTCATCAGCATGGCGAACGGCAAGTGCTCGATCACATGGATGCACGTGACGCCGGCGAGCGAATCCGGTGCGAGCGAGGCGAGATGTACGAGCGCATCGGCTTCGACCACCGCGAGTCCTCGCTCGCGGCAAATCGCCGCCATGGCCTCGTTGCGCTCGACGCCGTATGCCGAAACGGCTTGGTTGCGCAACAGGTCGAGAAGCTCGCCGCGTCCGCAACCGACGTCGACGACGGACCCCGCGGACGCCGCGGATGCCGGCTGCGCCGCCGCGACGAGAATCGGCACGTAAAAGGCGAGCCGCCTGCGAACTTCTTCCGGCGTACCGCGAAAACGATCCTCGAAGCGGCGATAGTACGCGTCGAACGCCTGCGCCGCCGCGCGTGCATCGCGATCGTGAGTCAATGCGTCGCTCGGCGGAAGCGCTTCCCGCGCGAGTTTGGCCGTAGCGTTCGCCAGCGTTTCGGTCGTCGCCTCGAGTGTTCTTACGCGCATCGCGAGACGCGCGAGCGACCTTAGTTGGCGCAGCCAATGCACGGCACGCTTCGCATACGCACCGAAGCGTTTCGAACGCCAGTTCGCCTCGTGCCTGTCCTCCCGTTGGCGCGCCTCGGATGAGCAGCGAATCGCCGTGACGAGTTCGAGGCGCGTCAGGCGGCCCGAACGAAGGGGCGCGAGCCAAGTCGCGACCTCGACGGGTTCGGCGGGCCGCGCAAGCACTCGCCGATACGCCTCGCGCACGAAGTCCTCCTCCGGGAGGATGAGGAGGTCGTCGACCTCGAGCGCGTTCATCGGGTACGAGACGCCTTGCCGAGCTCTCGGACGTAAAGATGCGTCGTCATAGCTCGTCCACGATCTCGCCGCTCAGGTTGCGGAACGCGAACATCGCGAGCGCGAGCAGCACGCATGCGACCATGGCCGGATAGAGGAGCGTCGACCAGTCGGGCACCCGATCCTCGACGAAGATCGTCTGCGCGAAGCGCACGATCGGCCACATCGGGTTCCAGGCGAGCAGGTCGGCCATGATGCCGGGGAGCGTACGTGCCGGGTAGACGATCGGCGTAAGCCAGAACCAGAATTGCAGGAGCATCGCCGTGCTCTGCTCGACGTCGCGATAGAAGACGTTGACCGTGCCGAGCAGCACGCCGAGCCCGATCGCGAAAGCAACGACGAGCACGAGGAGCGGCACGAAGGCCAGTGCTGCTGCGTACGGAAACGCGCCGATGACGAGCATGAACGCGCAGAAGAGCGCGAGCAGGATCGCGAAATTCATCAGGCCCGACAGCGTCACGACGATTGGAAGCGCGAGCTTGGGCAGATTGACCTTCTTCAGCAGGCTCGCGTTGTGGATGAATACGCCTACCGATCGGTTCAGCAGATCACTGAAGAGCTGCCAGACGAGGATACCCGCACACAGGTAGATGCTGTAGGCGTAGCGGGAAGCGTGTCCGGCGAGCGCGGGTTTCATGATGCTCGAGAACACTACGGTGTAGATGAGTATCAGCGCCAGCGGCTGCGCGATCGCCCAGAAGAAGCCGAGTTGGGTTCCCAGATAACGCGAAACGAAATCGCGCTTGACGCTCGCGAGGATGAATCCCCGGAACGCCCAGCATTCGCGCAGCATGCCGGAGCGGAAAAGCGTAATCGAAGCCACGGGGCGTCGGCCGGTGATTATTCGCGCGCCACCCGGTGCAGGTCGGCGTCGACCATTGCGGCAATCAATGCTTCGAGCGATGTCTTCGCCGACCATCCGAGGCGCTCGCGCGCCTTCGCCGGGTTGCCGCACAGCACGTCGACTTCGGCGGGCCGGAAGAATTGAGGATCGACGACCACATGCCGGTCGGCATCGAGGCCGACGTGCTCGAATGCGATCCTGCACATGTCGCGCACCGTCGTCGTGATGCCGGTCGCGACCACGTAGTCGTCGGGCTTGTCCTGCTGCAGCATCAGCCACATCGCCTCGACGTAGTCGCCGGCGAATCCCCAGTCGCGCTTCGCGTCGATGTTGCCGAGCCGCAATTCCTTCGCCTTGCCGAGCTTGATTCGCGCGACACCGTCGGTCACTTTGCGCGTCACGAACTCGATGCCGCGCAGCGGCGACTCGTGATTGAACAGGATCCCGCTCGACGCATGCAGCCCGAAGCTTTCCCGGTAGTTGATCGTCGACCAGTGCGCGAAGAGCTTCGCCACGCCGTAGGGGCTGCGTGGATGGAACGGCGTCGTCTCGTCCTGCCGCTCCGCCTGGATGAGGCCGAACATCTCGCTCGTCGATGCCTGGTAGAAGCGAATGTTCGGATCGTGGATGCGTATCGCCTCGAGCACGTTGAGCGCTCCGACGCCGGTCACGTTCGCGGTGAGCAGCGGCTGGTACCACGACGTTGCGACGAAGCTTTGCGCACCGAGGTTGTAGACCTCGCTCGCCTCGCTGCGTTCGAGGGCGCGCAGTATCGACGTCATGTCGATGAGGTCCCCATCGAACAACGTCACGTCGTCGACGATGCCGA
>JAICLP010000080.1 GCA_025925475.1 Burkholderiales bacterium
CAGCGCAGCTGAACGCCGCGCCGACGACGCAGCGCGATCTGGTGTCGGAGTTGCGCGAACGACTCGCACGTGCGGCCCAGGGCGGAACGCAGCAGGCGCGCGAACGGCACACGTCGCGAGGAAAGCTCCTGCCGCGCGAACGCGTGGATCGCCTGCTCGACGCGGGCAGTCCGTTCCTCGAGATCGCGCCCCTGGCCGCCATCGGCATGTATGACGATGAGTGCCCTGCCGCGGGTGTCATCGCGGGCATCGGGCTCGTGAACGGCCGGCAGGTGATGGTCGTGTGCAACGACGCAACGGTCAAGGGCGGCACTTACTATCCGATGACGGTCAAGAAGCACGTGCGCGCGCAAGAGATCGCCTTTGAAAACCGGTTGCCCTGCGTCTATCTCGTCGACTCCGGCGGCGCGAATTTGCCGAACCATACCGACGTGTTTCCCGACAAGGAGCACTTCGGACGCATCTTCTACAACCAGGCGACGATGTCGGCCGAAGGCATCGCGCAGATCGCCGTCGTCATGGGCTCGTGCACCGCTGGCGGCGCGTACGTTCCCGCGATGTGCGACGAGTCGATCATCGTCCGCGAGCAGGCGACGATCTTCCTCGCCGGACCGCCGCTCGTGAAGGCGGCGATCGGCGAGATCGTCAGCGCCGAGGAACTGGGCGGCGCCGACGTGCATACGCGGATCTCGGGCGTCGCCGATCATTTCGCGCAGGACGACCATCATGCGCTCGCGATCGCGCGCACGATCGTCGGCAATCTCAACACGCGCAAGACGATAACGCTCGACATCGTCGAGGCGAAGCCGCCGCGATATCCGGCCGACGAGATCTACGGCATCATCAACGCCGACATCCGCAAGCCGTACGACGTGCGCGAAGTGATCGCGCGGATCGTCGACGATTCGGCGCTCGACGAATTCAAGGCGCGCTACGGCACGACGCTCGTCACCGGCTTCGCGCGGCTGTGGGGCTATCCGGTCGGCATCGTCGCGAACAACGGCGTGCTCTACTCCGAATCGGCGCTCAAAGGCGCGCATTTCATCGAGCTTTGCGCGCAGCGCGGCATCCCGCTCGTTTTCCTTCAGAACATCACCGGGTTCATGGTCGGCAGGAAGTACGAGGCCGGCGGCATCGCAAAGGACGGCGCGAAGATGGTGACCGCCGTGTCGTGCGCGAACGTGCCGAAGTTCACGGTCATCATCGGCGGCAGCTACGGCGCCGGCAACTACGGGATGTGCGGCCGCGCGTTCAATCCGCGCTTCCTGTGGATGTGGCCGAACGCGCGCATTTCGGTGATGGGTGGCGAGCAGGCGGCGACCGTGCTCGCGACGGTCAAACGCGACGCCATCGAAGCCAGGGGCGGGCAGTGGAGCACCGACGAGGAGGAGGCGTTCAAGGCGCCGATGCGTGAGCGCTACGAGCACGAGGGCCATCCGTACTTTGCGAGCGCGCGTCTTTGGGACGACGGGATCATCGATCCCGCCGATACGCGCCGCGTGCTCGCGATGGCGATCTCGGCGTCGCAGAACGCGCCGATCGACAAGACCGCGTTCGGCGTCTTCCGGATGTGATGGACACGCGCGTACATTCGCCGCAGCGTGCCGACCTGCTCGGACCAACGGCCCACGACACGCCCGAGCGGCAGTTGTTGCGCGAGCAGGTCGCGCGCTTCGTTGCACGCGAAGTCGAGCCGAACGGCGACGCGTGGGAGCGCGACGGCTGCGTGCCGCGCGACGTGATCCGGCGGCTGGGCGCGCTTGGCTGGCTGGGGTTGCAGGTGCCTGAAACGCACGGCGGCAGCGCGGTCGATCCGCTCACCAATTTCGTGTTCGCCGAAACGCTGTCGCGCTCGACCTACGGCGGCTTCGTCGTGACGGTGCTCGTGCACACCGACATGGCGTCGCCGCATCTCGCGCATTCGGGCAGCGACGCGCAGAAGGCGCGCTGGCTGCCGGGCATCGTGCGCGGCGAGATCGTCACGGCGATCGCGGTCACCGAGGCGAATGCCGGGTCCGACGTTGCGCGCATCCGCACGACCGCGCGCCGCGACGGCGACGATTTCGTGCTCGACGGCAGCAAGATGTTCATCACGAACGGCGTGCACGCGGACCTGCATTTCGTCGCCGCGCGCACGGCGCCGCTCGAAACGGGAGCGCGCGGCATCTCGATCTTCGCCGTGGAGAAGGGTACGGCGGGATTCGCAGTCGGCCAGGTGCTCGACAAGTCCGGCTGGCGCTCGTCGGACACGGCCGAGCTCGTGTTCGACGGATGCCGCATTCCGGCCGCGAACCTGCTCGGCGTCGAGAATGAAGGTTTTCGTGCGCTGATGCGAAACTTCCAGCGCGAGCGTCTCGCGCTCGCCGCGATGGCGCTCGGCAATGCCGCGTCCTCGCTTGCGCTCGCGCTCGAGCACGTGAAAACGCGCGAGGCGTTCGGCGGCGTGCTGTGGCGGCGCGAGGCGATCCGCCAGAAGCTCGCGCTGCTCGATGCGCGGATGCAGGCATTGCGCGCGTTCGCCTGTCACTGCGCGTGGCTCGATTCGCAGCGGCACGATTGCGTGCGCGAGATCTCGCAGCTCAAGGCGCTTGCCGGCGAGCTGGCGAACGACGTCGCCTACGCGTGCCAGCAATGCCACGGCGGCATCGGCTATATTCGTGAATCGGGGATCGAACGCCTGTGGCGCGATGCACGCATCCTCTCGATCGGCGGCGGCGCCACCGAGGTGATGCTCGAGGAAGCCGCGAAGCGGCTCTGATGCCCCCGATCCTCGATCGCCAATAATCGATTCCTCCGCCATGGACACTTCCTGCGACATCACGGTCCGTGACAGCATCGCGACGGTGACGCTGAACCGCCCGGACATCCACAACGCGTTCGACGAAACGCTGATCGCGAACCTGACGGCAGCGTTCGTTTCGCTCGACGACAATCCCGATGTCCGCGTCGTCGTCCTCGCCGGCGCGGGCAAGAGCTTTTGCGCCGGTGCCGACCTCAACTGGATGAAGCGGATGTCGGCGTTCGGACACGAGGAGAACCTCGCCGACGCGAATGCGCTGGCAGCGATGCTGCGCGCGCTTTATGCGCTGTCGAAGCCGACCGTTGCGCGCGTCAGCGGCGCCGCGTACGGCGGCGGTGTCGGACTGGTGGCGGCGTGCGACATCGCGCTCGCCGTGCCGGAAGCGACGTTCGCGCTGTCCGAGGCGAAGCTCGGGTTGATTCCGGCGACGATCGGTCCTTACGTCATCGAGGCGATCGGCGCGCGCCAGGCGCGACGCTATTTCCTGACCGCCGAGCGCTTCGATGCATCCGAGGCCCGACGCATCGGCCTCGTGCACGAGATCGTCACCGCGGACGGGATCGATGCGAGGATCGGTGCGATGATCGCGACGCTGAAGATGGCGGGGCCCACCGCACAGCTCGAATGCAAGGCGTTGATCCGTGGCGTTGCGCATCGGCCGATCGACGACGACGTCATCGCGGGCACCGCCCGGCACATCGCGGCCGTTCGCGCATCGCCCGAAGGCCGCGAAGGCGTCGCGGCATTTTTCGGCAAGCGAAGGCCCGCCTGGCTCGAATAGCGCTGGAGGCGTGATGGACGCATGGAACCACCTCGACACCTGGCAGCTCGTCGCGATCGCGGCGACGCTCGGCTTTGCAAGCGGCATCCGGCTCTATGCGGTGTTGTTCATCGTCGGCCTCGCCGGATACTTCGGCTTCGTCGATCTGCCGTCGGGCCTCGCGGTGCTCGCGCACCCGCTCGTGCTCGCCGCCTCCGGATTCATGTGCTTCGTCGAATTCTTCGCCGACAAGATTCCGGGCGTCGATTCGCTGTGGGACGTCGTGCACACGCTCATTCGCATTCCTGCCGGAGCGGCGCTCGCGGCCAGCGTGTTCGGCGATTCCTCGTCGGCGGCGATGCTCGCCGCCGCAATCATGGGCGGTACGCTCGCCGCCGGCAGTCACTTGACGAAGGCCGGTACGCGCGCGCTGATCAACACGTCGCCCGAGCCGTTTTCGAACTGGGGCGCATCGTTGACCGAGGATGTGGCCGTCGGCGGCCTGCTCTGGCTCGCAATCGCGCATCCTCTTGCGGCCGCAGTCGTCATCGGCATCGCGATCCTGCTGGCGATCTGGCTGATCCCGAAGGCATGGCGCACCGGCAAGCGCTTCGCCGGGCGGCTGTCCGGCTCGCTCTCGTCGGCGAAGCGGCCTGTGCGGTCATGAGAGCCGCAGGGCCGACCCAAGGCTCGAATTTCGCCCCCCGGGGGGCAGCGAAGGGGCGAAGCCCCGAGCGTGGGGGGATCATGCGAGCCGCAGGGCCGACCCAAGGCTCGAATTCCGCCCTCCGGAGGGCAGCGAAGGGGCGAAGCCCCGAGCGTGGGGGCGGCATGCGAGCACCCGGATGTTCCGCAAGATCCTGATCGCCAACCGCGGCGAGATCGCGTGCCGTATCGCGCGCACGGCGCGACGCCTCGGTGTGCACACGGTCGGCGTCTATAGCGATGCCGATGCGCACGCGTTGCATGTCGAGCTTTGCGACGAAGCGCATCGAATCGGACCGCCGGCACCGCGCGAGAGCTACCTGAACGGCGACGCGATCATCGCCGTCGCGAAGCGCGCAGGCGCCGAAGCGATCCATCCGGGATACGGATTCCTGTCGGAGAACGAATCGTTCGCGAAGGCGTGCATCGATGCGCGATTGGTCTTCATCGGCCCGCCGCCCGCCGCCATCGCCGCGATGGGCTCGAAGTCGGCGGCGAAGGCGATCATGGAAGCGGCCGGCGTGCCGGTCGTGCCCGGCTATCACGGCGACGACCAGCACGACGCGCTGCTCGCGCGCGAGGCGAAACGCATGGGCTTCCCGGTGCTGATCAAGGCAACGGCCGGCGGCGGCGGGAAAGGCATGAAGGTCGCGACAGACGCCTCCGGGTTTGCGGCGGCGCTCGCCTCGGCGCGCCGCGAGGCGGCGGCGTCGTTCGGCGACGACCGCGTGCTGCTCGAGCGTTACCTCACCGCGCCGCGGCACATCGAGATCCAGGTCTTCGCCGACACACAAGGCCATGTCGTGCATCTGTTCGAGCGCGATTGCTCGGTGCAGCGGCGGCATCAGAAGGTGCTCGAGGAAGCGCCCGCGCCGCGGATGACCGATGCGCGGCGCCGCGAAATGGGCGATGCGGCGATCGCAGCCGCCAGGGCAATCGGCTACGTCGGCGCGGGCACCGTCGAGTTCATCGCCGAGCAGAATGGCGCCTTCTACTTCATGGAGATGAACACGCGACTGCAGGTCGAGCATCCGGTGACCGAAATGATCACCGGGCAGGATCTCGTCGAGTGGCAGTTGCGCGTTGCGGCAGGCGAGCCGCTGCCGGAACTGCAGCCGGCGCTTGCGATTCGCGGTCATGCGATCGAGGCGCGCATCTATGCCGAGGATCCGCAGCGCGGGTTCCTGCCTTCGATCGGATGCATTGCGCATTGGCGGATGCCGGAAGCGAGCGCGGATGTGCGCGTCGACACCGGCTTTCGCGAGGGCGACCACGTGACGCCTTACTACGACCCGATGCTCGCGAAGCTGATCGCCTGGGGTGCCGATCGCGAGCGGGCGCGCGAAACCCTGTTGCGCGCGCTGTCGGCGTGCGAGGTGACCGGCGTCGCGACGAACATCGCGTTTCTCGAGCGCGTGGTCACGCACGAGGCGTTCGCATCGGGCCGCGTCGACACAAGTCTCATCGATCGGCATCGCGAGGCGTTGCTCGAGCGGAAGGTCGAAGTGCCGGCAACTGCGCTGATCGCCGCGGCGGTTGCCGAATACCGAGCGGCCGAGGCGAGCGCGCGCACGATCGCGAACGAATCCTCGGATCGCTGGTCGCCATGGCACACGACCGACGCATGGTGGAACGGCACGACGACGCATCGGCTGTCGTTCAGCTTCGACGACGGCGCTCGCGAGGAGGTCGTCGCCGTCAAGCCGGCGCCCGACGGATCGCTCGACGTGCGCGGCGACGGTTTCGCCGAGATCGTTTCGCCGGATGCGCCCCTTGCGACCGTCGTCCGTGACGGCGACGTGCGCCACGTGTTCGCGCCCGGAGTTCGCGTGCGCCTTGCGTACGTCGATCCGCTGGCGCATGTGGACGTCGACGTCGAGCATGGCGGCCGGCTGACGGCGCCGATGTCCGGGACGATCGTCGCCGTCCTGGTGAAGCCCGGCGACGAGGTCGAGAAGGGTGCAACGCTCGTCGTGCTCGAGGCGATGAAGATGGAACACGCGATCGTCGCGCCGGCCGCCGGCCGCGTATCGGCCGTGCATTTCGCCGTCGGCGATCGCGCGAGCGAAGGGGCCGACGTCGTCGATTTCGACGACGATCAGGTCACGACGGTGCGGAGGGAAGGATGAAGCTGCCGCGCGCAGTGCGTCTCGTCGAGGTCGGGCCCCGCGACGGGCTGCAGAACGAAAAGGCGATGGTGCCGACGGACGTCAAGGTCGCGCTGATCGACATGCTGAGCGACGCCGGTATGCCGGCGATCGAGGCGACGTCGTTCGTGTCGCCGAAATGGGTGCCGCAGATGGCGGACGCAGCCGACGTGATGGCGCGCATCCGGCGCAAGCCCGGCGTCCGCTATCCGGTGCTGACGCCGAACATGAAGGGCTTCGAGGACGCGCGCGCCGCCGGTGCCGACGAGGTCGCGGTGTTCGTCGCCGCCACTGAAGCGTTCTCGAAACGCAACATCAACTGCTCGATCGACGAGAGTCTCGCGCGTGCAGCACCGATCTTCGAGGCCGCCCGGGCCACGAACATCCGCGTGCGCGGCTACATCTCGGTGGTGCTCGGTTGTCCTTACGAAGGCGACGTCGATCCGTCGCAGGTCGCGCGCGTCGCCGCCCGACTTCATGCGATGGGTGCGTACGAAGTGTCGCTCGGCGACACGATTGGAACGGGTACCGCGGGCAAAACGCAGGCGCTCCTTCGTTGCGTCGCCGAGCACGTGCCGATTGCCGCGCTTGCCGGTCACTTCCACGACACCTATGGCCAGGCGCTCGCCAATCTCTACGCGGCGCTCGAGCTCGGCGTCGCGACGTTCGACTGCTCGGTCGCGGGCCTCGGCGGCTGCCCATACGCGAAGGGTGCGACCGGCAACGTCGCGAGCGAGGACGTGCTGTACCTGCTCGACGGTCTCGGCATCGAGACCGGCGTCGACATGACGAAATTGCGCCGCGCCGGCCGCTACATCTCCGATCACCTGCAGCGCGCGCCGGTGTCGCGCGTCGCGCGTGCGCTCGATGCGCGCAAGCCGCTCGATGCGCCGGCCTGAAGCGGTTCCGTCGTCTCCCGCCGTGCCGTCGCCCTGCATCAGCGTGTGTCGCATCGACGATGCGAGCGGGCTTTGCATCGGTTGCCTGCGAACGCTCGACGAGATCGCGGCGTGGAGCACGCTCGACGACGCGCAGAAGCGCGCGGTCTGGGCGGCGATTGCGAAGCGTCGTTCCGACGAAGCTCGAATGAAGTGATTGCCGACTGGTATTTCGATTTCGTCTCGCCGTTCTCGTATCTGCAATGCGAGCGCCTGCAGCCGCACGCACAGGCGATCCGTCCGCATCCGGTGCTGTTCGCCGCGATACTCGATGCGAACGGCCAGAAGGGACCGGCCGAGATTCCCGCGAAGCGCACGTTCACCTATCGTTTCGTCGTGTGGCAGGCGAAGGCGCTCGGCATTCCGCTTCGCTTTCCGCACGCGCATCCGTTCAATCCGCTGTCGCTCTTGCGGCTGGCAATCGCGTGCGACAACCGGCTTGACGCAATCACGCGGATCTTCCGCTTCGTCTGGCGCGACGGACGTCTGCCCGATCTGCCGATCGAATGGGCGGAGCTGATCGACCAGTTGCGCATCCCGGACGCTGCGTCGCGCATCGGCGACGCCGCGGTCAAGGATGCGCTGCGCAGCGAAACCGACAAGGCGATCGCGCGCGGCGTGTTCGGCGTGCCGATGCTCGCGGTGGGCGACGAGCTCTTCTGGGGCGTCGACGCCACCGACATGGCGCTCGAGTACATGCGCTCGGGAGGGCGTTACACGGATCCCGAGTACGAGCGCGTTGCCGCACTGCACGCGTCGGCGACGCGCGCCGGAGCCTCGCGGTCGCGCTAGCGGCCGCCGGCGAGCTCGGTAATCGTCTCGAAGCCGCCCCAGAACATTCGCTTGCCGTCGAAGGGCATCTTCGACGGGTCCATCGACTCCTTGAGCTGCGGGTCCTCCATGACCGCCTTGTTGATCCGCTCGCGGTCCTCCTTGTTTCGATAAACGACCCACGCCAGGGCAATCACCTCGTCCTCCTTGAGTTGCACGGCCTGGGGAAACGAGGTCAGCTTGCCCGGTTGGGCATCATCGCTGATCGAGTCGGAGTAATAGAGAGCCCCGTGGCGCAGGTGGGCATTGCCCCACTCGACGGACATGCGCTTGTAGGTGTCGAGCTTGGCGCGGGGAACGGGGAACACGATGGCATCGACGTAGTGAGACATTGAACCTCCGGTGGGCAGAGTCGCTTGGATTGCACCCGCGCCCCGGTGTTCCGTGCCGAGTCGCCGCGTCCTGCGCGAGGAGCCGCCGATCGGCGGCGTTGGCGAATCCGTCCACTGTGCCACTACAATCGGTACGTCGATCTGGCCGGGTTGCTGTGAGATCACCGCGTGGCGCCTTGCCTTCAGAAATCAAGAAAAAGGAGGAGCCATGGGTGTCATTGCAACCCTTCGCACGAATTCGTCATCCGTCATGCGCGACCATCCGCGCGGCGCAACGAGTCGCGCGGCCAATACATTCGGCGGATCGTTGCTTGCGGGGCTTCGCTTCGTCGCCGCGACGGCGCTGATCGCGATCCTGCACGCAGCGCCCGCGCTCGCGCAGCTCGATCCTTGCGTGCCGGGTGCGCCGTGCTTCACCAACGTCGGCGACATCCTCAACGGCCAGCGGCATCTGCTGCGTACCGATGACCTGCTGATCGCCGGTCAGTTCGGCAACGCCTTCGCCGGGGCCATGCTCGACACGAGCAATACGGCGGTGACGTCGTCGGCCGCGTCGAGTCTTCGCGGCAACAACAGCCAGTGCACCGATTTCAGCCCGACGTTCCGGACGGCGGCGAGCGGCCGCATGTTCAACCTGAACCACGACGTGACGATGAGCATCGCCTGCTGGGGAGGCTTTCCTTATACGCTCGCACTGTATTTCGACCCGGATCCGGATCTGCCGAAGCCGGCGTATGTCGAGACCAACTTCGGCAATCGCAACACCTACAATTTTCAATTGTTCTCGACCACCGCCGATTTCACCGGCGACGGCTACGATGACGTGGTCCTGGTCGGTGCGGTGGGCAACGGTGACAGCGCCACCCTTCCCACCGCAGTCGTCCTGTCTGCAGTCGACCCCAACGTTCCGAGCAATGGCATACGCGCGGCGACGCCGCCGTTCCTTCCGGCGAGCGGCTTCGACGAGTCGATTCCGCTGGCTGTGGCGGCCGGCGACTTCACCGGTCAGGGACGGCCGGTGATCGCAATCCTCGGCAACAACCACGAGACAGGCGATGGCGGGCTCGGCATTCAGTTCTTCACGGTGGATCCGGCCACCCTTGCACTCGGAACGCCCACGAACGGCCTGGCCAATGGGCTCACGCTGAACCTCCCCGAGGGCAGCGGATTCATCGCGACGGCGTCGCTCGTCGTCGGCCGCTTCGGTAACACGGCGCACGACCAGCTCGCGCTCGTGTATGCGGTGCCGCGCGGCACGGCGAAGATCGTGACGATCGATTTCGACAGCGACGGCAATGCGATCCAGAAAGCTGTCTTCGACACAGGCGTCGCGACCTCCGATACGCCGTTTGCCGTGATACGAGCGGGTCATTTCGACTGGAGCGGGTCGTTCGATCAGGCCGCGGTTCTCGTCGAGCCGGATGCAAGAGCCGGAAGCAGCATCCAGATGTTCGGTTTCGACGCCTCGCTGAATCCGGTCGCCGGGCCCGCTTTCCCGTTGGCGGCCGGCCTCTGTCTGCACGACCTCGTGGCTGGCAATTTCGATCGGATGCAGGCGAACCCGAATCCGCCGCCTCCGAACGAACGCAACCCCAACCTGCAACTGGCGCTGCTTTCATCGGACTGCGCGTCGTCCGTCGAAGTGACGCTCTTGAACGTCGATCCGGCGAGCAATTTCGCGATCTCGACGGCCTCGAACTTCGCGGT
This sequence comes from Burkholderiales bacterium, assembly GCA_025925475.1. Lineage (GTDB taxonomy): Bacteria > Pseudomonadota > Gammaproteobacteria > Burkholderiales > Casimicrobiaceae > VBCG01. Next base: position 10,221 of record JAICLP010000080.1, read on the forward strand.
TCCCGCGGCCCTCGTACCGGGTCCGATCGACTACGCGGCACTCGTCGCCACCGACAGCCAGGGCCGATCGCTTCGCCTCGGCGCACCGACCAAGGTCGTGATCGCCCATCGCAGCCAGCCGTCGGTCGTGCTCGCCGTCCCGCCGATGCACGTCGACTTCATCGCACCGGCACGCAAATCCATTCCGCAGGTCTTCAACGTCAGCGCGATTCCCGCCGGTTTCTTCACGCAATACCAGACCGACGAAAGCAACAGCAACCAGTCGTCGTCGCAGAACACGACGAGCTGGTCGGCGGGCACGAGCGAAAGCCTGTCGGGGAAGATCACCGTCGGTGTTCCGGACGTCGATACCGTCACCGTCAAGAACAAATTCTCGGCACAACAGGCGTGGAAGGGCAATTCCGAGAAGGTCCACGGGACGACGAGCTCGATGCAATTCGACGTGTCGCAGCAGACCGGCTTCTCCGATCAGATCTGGTACAGCGACTCGCGGCTCAATCTGTACGTGTACCCGGTCATCGGCGAAACGGGTTGTCCGCAGGCGATACCGAATTGCGCCGACGACCAGAAGGTCCCGCTGACCGTGCAGTTCTCGGGCATCGACGCGGTGTCGAACGACACGGTGCCCGGCAATACCACCGAGTGGTATCAGCCGCCGTGGGAACCCGGCAACGTGCTGTCGTACCCGGGCAACCTGCAGCAGCTGGAGGCGATCGAGCCCGATCTCGACCCGCTATCGAACGTGCTGACGTGGCCGACCGATCAGACGACGATCCTCGAGAAGACGACGTGGAACACCGGCACGACGAACAGCCAGAGCACGAGCTTCGACCAGAACTACTCGTTCAAGGACACGCTGTCGGTGTCGACGTCCACCAACGCCATTTTCGTGTCGGCGCAGACCAAGGCGACGTTCAGCCTCTCCGGCAGCTTCGGCTTCAGCAACCTGCACACGTCGGTGACGACGCTCGGCAAGTCGACGGGCATCGGCGTGCAGAAGCCGGCAACGTTCGCGAGCCCGCCCGACTACCAGTATTTCGTCACGCCCTACATCTTCGGCCAGAAACGGCCCGCCGGCGTCGTCAACGACATTCCGTTGTCGACCGACATCCAGACGTTCGGCATCCTGCAGACGGCCTTCATCGTCGATCCGCTGCGCGGTGACGCGGGCGGCTGGTGGAAGCAGGCGTACACGCAGCCCGACGTGGCGCTCAATCATCCGACGCGCTGGGGCGTGAAGCTCGCGAGCGGATCCAGCAACCCGAACGACGGAACCTGCCTCGCCATCAGCGCCGGGTCGTCCGACATCGATTGCGCGAGTCTCTCGGCATCGGATGCCGCCGATCCGTGGCTCTCCGACTTCCATGCGATGCGCGGGCTTTTCATCACCGGCGCCGAAGCGGGCGGACAAGGCCCGCAACTCGACACGGCAACCGCCGGCGACCAGCTGCTGCTGCAGGCGCGCGTCTACAACTACAGCCTGGCCGCGATGGCACTCGACACGAAGGTGCACGTGCGTTTCTACGGCGTTCCATGGAACACCGACGACGACGAGGCGAACGGCCCGAGTTTCCTGATCGGCGAATCCGTGATCGGTCCGATACCGCCGTTCAACACCGACACCGCGCATCCGAACTGGCAAC
>JAICLP010000074.1 GCA_025925475.1 Burkholderiales bacterium
CGGCTTGAGCGTCGTCACGAGCTTGCCGTCGCGCGTGACGTCGATCGTACCCTGCGTCGCGTCGTAGTTCGGTCCCGCCAGCTCCGAAACGCCGCGGAACGTGTACGTTTCGCCGCGTACGTCGACGCTCTGTCCGACGTCGAGCCGCAGATCGCGCTCGACTTCGTAACCCTTGACGAGCGTGACGCCCGCGATGAAGACGGCAACGCCGAGATGCGCGAGCAGCATGCCGTACCACGCCGGCGCGTTCGCGCGCAGCTTGTCGACGAGGCCGCGCTGCGGTGCGCTGCGCAGCCGCTGGACGAGCGCAGTGAACGTCGACGCCGCGATCCATGCGGCCATCAGCAGACCCAGCGCGACGAGCGGCTTCCACTGTCCCATCGCGAACGGAACGAGCGCCGCCGTCGCGAGCGAGACGTAAACGGCCCATTGCAGCTTCGTCCACAGATCGGGCACGCGCGCCTGCCGCCATGCAGCGATGGGGCCGATGCCGAGCAGGAACACGAGCGGCGCCATCAACGGATAGAACACGGCGTTGAAGTAGGGCGGTCCGACGGAGATCTTGCCGAGATGCAGCGCGTCGATCATCAACGGATACAGCGTGCCGAGCAGCACGGTCGCCATCGCGACGACGAGCAGGATGTTGTTGCCGAGCAGCATCGATTCGCGCGACACGATCGCGAAGCCGCCGCCCGCGCCGACCGCGCCTGCACGCGCGGCGTAAAGCGCGAGCGAGCCGCCGATGACAATCGCGAGGAATGCCAGGATGAAGACGCCGCGCGCGGGGTCGGTCGCGAACGCGTGCACGGACGTCAGCACGCCGGAGCGCACGAGGAACGTGCCGACGAGCGACAGCGAGAACGCGACGATCGCGAGCAGGACCGTCCAGCTGCGGAATGCACCGCGTTTTTCCGTCACCGCGAGCGAATGGATCAGCGCGGTACCGACGAGCCACGGCATGAACGACGCGTTCTCGACCGGATCCCAGAACCACCAGCCGCCCCAGCCGAGTTCGTAGTACGCCCAGACGCTGCCCATCATGATGCCGATCGTCAGGAAGGACCACGCGACGGTCGTCCACGGCCGCGACCAGCGGGCCCACGCCGCATCGAGGCGGCCGCCGATCAGCGCCGCGATCGCAAACGCGAACGCGACCGAGAAGCCGACATAGCCCATGTAGAGCATCGGTGGATGCACGACCATGCCCGGGTCCTGCAACAACGGGTTCAGATCGCTGCCCTCGGCGGCCGCAGGCGATAGCCGCGCAAACGGATTCGACGTCGCGAGCAGGAACAGCAGAAAGCCGACGGCGATGAATCCCATCACCGCCAGCACGCGTGCGCGAAGCGTCTGCGGCAGGTGCCGCGAGAAGAGCGTCACCGCGAAGCCCCAGCCCGCGAGCATCAGCGACCAGAGGAGCAGCGAGCCTTCGTGCGAGCCCCACGTCGCGGCGAAGCGGTAATGCGCGGGCAGGTGCGAGTTCGAATGCTCGGCGACGTTCGCCACCGAAAAATCGCTGGTGACGAACGCGTACGCGAGGCACGCGAACGCGAGCGCGACGAGCGCGAATTGCGTGCGCGCCGCGGGAACGGCGACGCTCATCAGGACGGCATCGCGCCGCGCGGCACCGAGCATGGGCACGATGCCCTGCGCGAGCGCGACGAGCAGCGCGAGGATCAGTGCGAAGTGGCCGATTTCGGGGATCATGGGCGTAAAAACCGAATTAGGGTCAGAGACGATTTTCGCGAATTGTCGCGAAAGTCGTCTTTGACCCTATTTCATGCTCGACATCGTCATTGCCTTCGTCTTGTGGGCCTGCTCGATCGCGTCCTTCGCTGCCGGCGGCATGTAGTTCTCGTCGTGCTTCGCGAGCACTTCGGTCGCGTGAAACGATCCATCCGGCGCGAGCGTGCCTTGTGCGACGACGCCCTTGCCTTCCTTGAAGAGGTCGGGCAGGAGACCCGTGTACGTGACCGGAATCGTCTGCGCGGTGTCGGTGACACGGAAATGCACGGTCAGCGAGTTCGGATCGCGCTCGAGGCTGCCTTGCTCGACGAGGCCGCCAATCCGGAACGGCCGCGCCGTCGGCGCCTCCCTGGCAATCACCTGCGACGGCGTGAAGAAGAACACGAGATTCGACTGGAACGCGTTCAGCACGAGCGCGACCGCAACGCCGAGCGCGACGAGGCCGGCGCCGATCCATGCGAAGCGGCGGTGGCGCGGCTTCATCGTGCGCCCCGTGCGTGCGGCATCGACCGCGGTCGCGGCGGCTCGAGCGACATCCGCAGTTCGTCGAATGCGCGCTTGCGCCGGGCGCGCACGGTGACGATCTCGACGACGATCGCGAGCGCCGCCGCCCCGTACGCCATCCAGACATACCACGCATAGCCGCCCATCGCGAAGAACTCGGACATCAGTGTTCGCTCCCCGCGCGCCACTCGATCAGCGACTCGAGCCATCCGGCGCCGCGCTCGCGCTCGACGATGATCGCCTGCACGCGCGACAGCACGATGGCGATCGTGTAGCACCACGCGGCGGCGGTCATGATCAGGATGCCGGCCAGCATCGTCATCGCCATCTTCGGCGCCGCGGTCAGGCTGATCGACGAGCCCTGATGCAGCGTATTCCACCACTGCACGGAAAAATAGATGATCGGCACGTTGACCGCACCGACGAGCGCGAGCACCGCGCAGGCGCGGTCTGCGCGCCGCGGCTCCTCGATCGCCGAGCGCAGCGCGATCACGCCGAGATAGAGGAAGAGCAGGATCAGCGTCGACGTCATCCTCGCGTCCCACGCCCAATACGTGCCCCATGTCGGCCGGCCCCAGAACGCGCCGGTCCACAACGCGAGCCCCGCCATCAGCGCGCCGGTGGGCGCGAGCGCCTGCGCCATCATCGCGGACAGCCGTGTATTGAAGCCGAGCGCGAGCGCGCTCCAGGCCGCCATGACGAGATAGATGAACATCGCCATCCACGCGGTGGGTACGTGAATGAAAATGATCCGGTACGCATCGCCTTGCGTTGCGTCGGTCGGTGCAATCCACAAACCGACGACGAGACCCGCGCCGGCGAGAACCGCCGCGAGCGCACCGAACGCGAACGACCAGCGCCCGGCGATCGGGTAGAACGAAACGGGCGAAGCGAAGCGAAACCAGTTGATCAGCATCAGTCGCGAAGGGCCGCCCCGAGCGACTGGCGCGCCCCCTCGGGGGGCAGCGAGCGCGTGAGGCCGGCGGGCCGCCCCGAGGGCGAACACCCGAGTGCGCAGCACGAGAATCGTCCAACAGCGCGTGGGGGTCGTTTCATCCTAATCGAGCGCAATGCGCACTGCGGCCGCAACGGCGAACGGAACGGCGACGAGCGCCAGCAGCAATCCCGCGCCGAGCAGCGACAGATGCGGCGCCGCCGAGAGTCCCGAACGTACGGCGTCCACCGCGCCGGCACCGAAGATCAGCACCGGCGCATAAAGCGGCAACACGAGCAGCGCGAGCAGGCTGCCGCCGCCGCGCGCACCGAGCGTGAGTGCCGCACCCACTGCGCCGAGCAGCGACAGGATCGGCGTGCCGAGCAGCAGCGACAGCGTCAGCGTCGCAAGCACCGGCACGTCGAGCGCGTACTGTGCGCCGAGCAGCGGCGCCATCACGACAACGGGCAATCCGGTGGTGAGCCAATGAGCCGCCATTTTACCGGACACGAGTGCCGCGAGCGGCCGTGGCGACAGTGCGATCTGCTCGAGCGTACCGTCGTGGAAGTCGGACGCGAAAAGCCGCGACAGCGACAGGAGCGACGCAAGGAGCGCCGTCGTCCACAAAACGCCTGGGCCGAGCGTGGCAAGGAGTTCGCGCGACGGTGACGTGGCCAACGGGAACAGCGAGACGACGATAACGTAGAACAGAAGCTGGACGCCGAGTTCCCCCTTCGACCGCAGCGCCACGCGAATGTCGCGCGCGAGCGCCCAGCCGATGGCGTGCAGGGCCGAGTCGCTCACGAGGACAGCGCGAGCGTCTGCGTTCGCGCCGCCCCAATCGGCAGCGGCTGATGCGACGCCGCGACGCAAACGCCGCCGCGTGCAAGGTGCACGTCGAGCAGGTCGCCGAGCATGCCGGCCGCCTCGTTGTCGAGCGCCGTCAGTGGCTCGTCGAGGATCCACAGGGTGCGCTTCGCGAGCGCAAGCCGAGCAAGGCCGATCCGTCTTCGCTGTCCCTGCGACAGCACGCGCACGGGCAGCCGCCGCTGGCGCGACAGCGCGACGTCGTCTAGCGCGACAGCGATCGCATCGCGCGCCGCGCGCTGACCAGTGAGCGCCGTCCACGCGTCGAGATTTTCTTCGGCGGTAAGCTCGTCCTTCAACGCGGGCCAGTGACCATTGAGCGCGACGACGTCGCGCAAGCGCGGATCGAACGGCCGCGTCGGCTCGCCGCGCCAGCGCACTTCGCCGGACGCCGGCGCGGTAAGCCCGGCCACTATGCGCAGGAGCGTCGTCTTGCCGCTGCCGTTCGGGCCGGTGACGACGAGCGCTTCGCCACTCTGCAGCGAAAAGGCGACGTCGACGAAGAGCGTCGCGAAGCCTCGCCTCGCAGCGAGCGCGCGCGCTTCGAGCACATCGTTCACCGCCATGGCCTCAGGGGACGACGCTGTCGATCGCAATCGACAGGTCGTGCGTGCCCGGCTTGACGACCGCGCTCGTTCCCTGCAGATCGCCGGCAGAAGGCATCGCGCTGCCGGTCTTCGAGATGCGCGCTTCGACGACGACAGCGCTTGCGGTGGACAGGCGCGCGTTCGGCGCCATCGCCATCGAATCGTCGAGACGGAAATCCCGCGGCAGCGTACCGGCCGTCGTCCGCTCGACGGCGAGCGGCATTCGTGGTCCGTTCGCGGCGCGCGCGAAGATGAACAGCGCATCGCCTGCAGCGACGCGATCGCGCAATTTCGGATCGAGCGTGACGCGTCCGGTGATCGCGCTGCTTTCCGCATTCGGCGTGCTCGTCGACGGCGCGCCGCCCTGAGCTGTGGCCGGCGGCGAAAGCGCCGGCATCGGCACGCCCCGCTGCGCTGCGTCGGCCTCGGCGATCATCGCATCGATCTGCTTCGCCTCTTCGCTCGCCGGCGGGAATTGCACTTTCAGCTTGCGCCATTCGTCGATCGCGGCCGCGTAATCCTTGCGCTCGAGCGCAGCGGTCGCCGCGAGCGACAGCGCTTTCGGTTGTTGCGGGTCGAGCGCAAGCGCCTTCGCGACGAGCTGCGACGGCTCGCCCTGCAGCGAGCGGTTCTGCATCGCGAGCGCGTCGGCCCAATCGGCATAGAGCCCGGCGTCCGGAGATCCGCGCGCCGCCGCTTCCTTGAATGCCGCGGTCGCTTCGGGAAAGCGGCCGAGCGCCGCGTTGGCGCGCGCCAGCAGCTTCCAGCCGGTCGGATCCTCGGGATGCTCCTTCATGCGCGCCGCGAGTTTGTCCACCATCGCGACGACCTGCTCCTGCGTCATCGGCGGATGCGCATTCGCCTGCGCACTTTCGCGAAGGGCGCCCGGACTTCCGTACGTCGCATAGAGGACCAGTGCCGTCGCGGGAATCGCCGCAACGAGGATCAGTGCCGCGATGTAGGACGTTCGCGGCGACCCGGCGGATGCGGGGGCCGCAGGCGATGCGAGCTCGGCGCCAAGCCGCGTGGCAAGCTCGTCGAGCTGCGCATCGCGTTCCGCGCGCGTGATCGCACCGGCCGCGAGCTCGTCGTCGAGCTGCCGCTTCTGATCGCGATAGATGTCCGTCGCGCCACCGTCGATGCTCGGTGCCGACGAAGGGCGAGCGCGCAGGAGCGGCCACACGAGGGCCGTGACGCTTCCCGCCGCCAGCAGGAGTGCGACGAGCCAGAAAAGAGGAGCCGAAGGCATGAAGGCAACGTTGCCTGCCGGACGAGGAGGGACGAACGAGGGCCGGCGGGCCCGCGCATTATAGCGATGCGCGCTGCGGCGCCCTTCGCGCTGCGAAGGGACGTGCGTCCGGCGGTATGATGATTGCTGCGCGCGCTCGCGGCTTGCGCGCCGTGGCGCGCATCGACCATCAGCGGAACGGGACCATGTCGGACCAGGACAAGAACATTCGCGAAGATTCGCTTGCCTATCATCGCCGTTCCCCGCCGGGCAAGATCTCGCTGCTGCCGACGAAGCAACTGACGAATCAGCGCGATCTCGCGCTCGCCTACACGCCAGGCGTCGCCGCGGCCTGCGACGAAATCGCGCGCGATCCGCGCGAGGCGTTCGCGCTCACCGCACGCGGCAATCTCGTCGGCGTCGTGACGAACGGAACCGCTGTACTGGGCCTCGGCAACATCGGGCCGCTTGCCGGCAAGCCGGTGATGGAAGGCAAGGCCGTGCTGTTCAAGAAGTTCGCGGCCCTCGACTGCTTCGACATCGAACTGGCCGAGCGCGATCCGGACAAGCTCGTCGACATGATCTGCGCGCTCGAGCCGACGTTCGGCGGCATCAACCTCGAGGACATCAAGGCGCCCGAATGCTTCTACATCGAGCGCAAGTGCCGCGAGCGCATGAAGATTCCGGTCTTCCACGACGACCAGCACGGCACGGCGATCATCGTCGGTGCCGCCGTGCTGAACGGCTTGCGCGTCGTCGGCAAGAAGTTCGAGGACGTTAAGCTCGTCTGCTCGGGCGCAGGCGCGGCGGCGCTCGCGTGCCTCGATCTGCTCGTGAGCCTCGGCGTGCGGCGCGAGAACATCTTCGTCGCCGACATCAAGGGCGTCGTCTACGAAGGACGCACCGAGGAGATGGACGAGATCAAGGCGCGCTATGCACAGCGCACAAATGCGCGCACGCTGCGGGAGCTCCTGCCTGGTGCCGACGTGTTCCTCGGCTTGTCCGCCGGTCGCGTGCTGAAGCCCGAGTGGCTCGAGACGATGGCACCGAAGCCGCTGATCCTCGCGCTCGCCAATCCCGAGCCGGAGATCATGCCCGACGTCGCGAAGGCCGCCCGTCCCGACGCGATCATCGCGACGGGCCGCTCCGACTTTCCCAATCAGGTCAACAACGTCCTGTGCTTCCCGTTCATCTTCCGCGGCGCGCTCGACGTCGGCGCGACGACGATCAACGAGGCGATGAAGCTCGCGTGCGTCCGCGCGCTTGCGGATCTCGCGACGATCGAGCAGTCGGACATCGTCGCGACCGCGTACAACCTGCACGAGAACCTGCGTTTCGGGCCCGACTATCTGATCCCGCGCCCGTTCGACCCGCGGCTCATCGTGATGGTGGCGCCCGCCGTTGCGAAAGCAGCGATGGAATCGGGCGTCGCGACGCGTCCGATCGACGATTTCGACGCCTATCGCGCGAAGCTCACGAGCTTCGTCTACCACTCGGGCCTTCTGATGAAGCCGATCTTCAGCGCCGCGAAGCAGGCGCCGAAGCGGATCGTCTATGCGGAAGGCGAGGACGAGCGGGTGCTGCGCGCCGTGCAGGTCGTTGTCGACGAGGGACTTGCGAAGCCGATCCTCGTCGGCCGGCCTGCCGTGCTCGAGCGGCGGATCGAGCGCTTCGGCTTGCGCATCCAGCCCGGCGTGCATTTCGAGACGATCAATCCGGAGTACGACGATCGCTATCGCGACTACTGGATGAATTATTACGAGCTGACGCAGCGCAGGGGTGTGTCGCAGACGTATGCGCAGATCGAGATGCGCCGCCGGCTCACACTGATCGGCGCGATGATGATCCACCGCGGCGACGCCGACGGCATGATCTGCGGCACGTTCGGCACGCACGCATTGCACCTGCACTATATCGACCAGGTGATCGGGCGCCGCCACAATGCCTGCACCTATGCGGCGATGAACGCGGTCATGCTGCCAAACCGCACGGTGTTCATTGCCGATACGTACGTCAACGCCGATCCGACGCCGGAACAGGTCGCCGCAATTGCCGTCCTGTCCGCGGACGAAATACTGCGCTTCGGCATCACGCCGAAGGTGGCGCTGCTGTCGCATTCGTCGTTCGGAACGAGCAATTATCCGTCGGCGCGCAAAATGCGCGAGGCGCTGGCGATTCTTCGCGAGCGTGCGCCCGATCTCGAGGTCGAAGGCGAGATGCATGGCGATGCCGCGTTGTCGGAATCGGTGCGTCGGACCGCGTTTCCGAATTCGCAGCTCTCCGGTGACGCGAATCTCCTCATCATGCCGACGCTCGACGCGGCGAACATCTCGTTCAACCTGCTGAAGGCGGCGTCGGGGGCGGGCGTGACGATCGGCCCGATCCTGCTCGGTGTCGCGAAGCCGGTGAATATCCTGACGCCGTCGGCGACGGTGCGGCGCATTGTCAACATGACGGCGCTGACGGTCGTCGATTGCGCGATCGAGCGGCAGGCGACGCTCGCGTATTGAGTCTTTTCCTTTGCGGTCCGCGATGGCGATCGTCCGCATACATCGGATAAGAATCGGCGTCGGTCCGTAGCTGGATCTGCGGCGCGCCGTCCGTTGTGCGCTGCTATACTCCGGCGCCCGCCGCGGCAGCCGGTTGCGCGGGATGGTCATGATCACGCGCTTCCAGCGATTTCTCGAAAAGCTCGGGCCGGGTCTCATTACCGGTGCCGCTGACGACGACCCGAGTGGCATCGCGACCTACTCGCAGGCCGGCGCGCAGTTCGGGCTCGGCATGCTGTGGAGCGTGTTCCTCACGACGCCGCTGATGGTGGGGATCCAGGTCGTGAGCGCGCGCATCGGCCGCGTCACCGGCCATGGAATCGCGCGCAACATCCGCGATCACTATCCGCGGTCGGTGCTGTGGTTCATCGTATCGATCCTGCTGCTCGCGAACACGATCAACATCGCCGCCGATCTCGGCGCCATGGGCGAAGCGCTGCAACTGGTCGTCGGCGGGCCGCAGCACGGCCACGCGCTGCTGTTCGGCGTACTCGCGGTGCTGATGCAGCTCTTCATTCCGTACCGCTATCTCGCGCCAATCCTCAAGTGGCTGACGCTGTCGCTCTTTGCCTACGTTGGCGTGCTGATCGCGGTCGACATTCCGTGGGTGAAGCTTTTCGCGGCGACGCTGATTCCACCGGTCGAGCTCACGCGCGAATACCTGGTGCTGCTCGTGGCGGTGCTCGGCACGACGATCAGTCCGTATCTCTTCTTCTGGCAGGCGTCGCAGGAAGTGGAGGAGCAGCGCGCGACGCATGGCGACGAGCCGCTGCGCGAGTCGGCGAAGGGTGCGCGGTCACATTTGCAGCGGATTACGATCGATACCTGGTTCGGCATGATCTTCTCGAACGCGATCGCGTTCGCAATCATGCTGACGACCGCCGTCACGCTGCACGACGCGGGTATCACCGACATCCAGACATCGGCGCAGGCGGCCCAGGCGCTGCGGCCGATCGCCGGCAACCTTGCGTTCACGCTCTTCGCCGCAGGCATCATCGGCACCGGATTGCTGGCGATTCCGGTATTGGCGGGCTCGGCGGCCTACGCGGTCGCCGAGGCGATGAAGTGGCCGATCGGACTCGGCCTCGAGCCGCTCGAGGCGAAGGGCTTCTACGGCATCATCACGCTCGCAACGCTGCTCGGTGCGGGCATCGATTTCACGTCGATCGATCCGATCAAGGCGCTGATCTGGTCGGCGGTGTTGAACGGCGTCATCGCCGTCCCGATCATGGCGCTGATGATGCGCATGGCGGTGCGGCCGGACATCATGGGGCCGTTCGTGATCAAACGGAGGCTGCACCGGCTCGGATGGTTTGCAACGGCATTGATGGCGATCGCGGTCGTCGGGATGCTGTGGTCGTCGTTTGTTTGATGGTTGCTCGCACATAGAGGGACTCGCACGCGCCCGGACGGCGTAGCATTCGACAGGACATGGCTGGCTTCGACAATCCTCGCGAAACCTGGAACACGCGATATGCGGTTCCGGAATTCCTGTTCGGCGAAGCGCCGAACGCATTCCTCGTTCGGGCCGCGCAGCGGATAAAGCCGCGCGGAACGGTTCTGTGCATCGCCGACGGGGAAGGGCGCAACAGCGTCTGGCTGGCCGAGCAGGGGTTCGAGGTGACTGCATTCGATTTCGCGTCGAATGCCGTCGACAAGGCGCGAGCGTTCGCCGCGCGCCGCGGCGTGTCCTGCGATCATCGCCTGTGTGCCGTCGAGGACTGGGACTACGACGCCGGGCGCTACGACGCGGTCGTTGCGATCTTCATCCAGTTTCTTCCGCCGGAGACGCGAGACGCGACGTTTGCACGTATGCAGTCGGCCGTGGCGCCCGGCCGCGTGTTCGTGCTCGAAGGCTATCGGCCCGAGCAGGTCGATTACAGAACCGGCGGTCCGCCGCGGCGCGAGCACATGTACACGCGCGAATGGATCGAGGCGCGATTCGCAGGCTGGGACATTCTGTCGCTAGATCTCTACGACGCGGAGATCCGCGAGGGTCGGGCGCACGGCGGCATGTCGGCGCTGATCGACGTCGTCGCGCGACGTCCCGGCTGACGCTGAACGTTGGCCTCGGCTCAGCGTAAAATCGCGGTCACGGAGAGGTGGATGAGCGGTTTAAGTCGCACGCCTGGAAAGCGTGTTTAGGGTAATACCCTAACGCGGGTTCGAATCCCGCCCTCTCCGCCAGTTTCGTGCTCGGTGTCATCTGAAGTTATCCCGAAACCCTGTCCAATCGGCGTGAGGCGGCGACGCCGGATATCAGGGGACTTGCAGTAGTCCCATTTTGGGACTACTATTCTGCAATGCGTGTCATTGCCCTTCGCACGATCAAGCATTTCGTTGACAGCAGACCGAAATACAGTGACGCTCGTGAACCCGCTTTAGCGTGGTACCGACAAGTGCTCAGGGCCGATTGGGCCTCACCGGCTGAGGTGAAGCGCGATATCGGCAGTGCGAGCATTTTGAAAGACGGCAGGGTGGTGTTCAACATCGGAGGGAACAAGTATCGAATCGTAGTGTGGATCAACTATCCATATCGCATCGTCTATGTCCGGTTCATTGGTACACACAGCGAGTACGATCGAATCGATGCGCAGACCGTTTAATGAAGCGAGGCATTGCAATGGACATCAAGCCAATCAAGACCAAACGAGATTACGAAACGGCGCTCAGGGCGATCGAGCCATTAATGTCGGCAAAACGCAATACGCCTGAAGGCGACAGACTGGACGTTCTAGTTACCTTGATTGAGGCATATGAGGCACGACATTTCCCGCTTGATCTCCCCGACCCGGTCGAAGCCATCAAGTTCGTGATGGAGCAGCGCAATCTCACAGTCAAAGATCTCGTCCCTTACATCGGCCGCCCCAACCGCGTTTACGAAGTTCTCAATCACAAGCGCCCGCTTACTATGGCCATGGCCTGGAACCTGCACAGGGGGTTGGGGATTCCAGCCGAGTCCTTAATCAAACAAGCAGCTTAGTTGGTGCATGGGCTCTAGCTATAGGGTCAAGCGGCAACGCTTTGTCCTTGCCCTGACTGGCAAGTCATCACAAGAACCGCGCGGGCAATTCGGGCCAGCTATCCACAGGTCTCGAAAAACTTTCGCATTTCGTTTGGTCACTTCTTGGTCACAAAACCTCAGAGAACCGCATCCAGCCTAGCGGTGAGGCGGGTTCGAATCCCGCCCGTTCAAAGACAGCTATCCATCTCGGCGCCGGGTCGTGCGGCTCGAGTTCATCTCAGATCAGTTCCGGTCGATGCGTCTTGAGCCACGTGGTCGCTGTCTCATGCAGTGCCTCCGCCTGCGACACGCATTCCGCAACCGTCGCTGCGGGCACCCTGTCGCCGGTGTATTCGGTCAGGTTGCGTAGCTTTCGCAGGGCGTCAAGTCGAACGATGACTTGTGGATTCACGCCTAATGTCAACGGCAGTGTTTGGATCGCTGTTTGATGATGTCCGGGCTTGTCAATGTCCGACAGCCATGAGCATGCAGTCCGACGTCGGAAGCCGGCTTACCGACGCAGGTCTCGCCTCGGTTCCCATCCCGGACGCTGTCCGCGAGCGCGTGCGCTGGTTCGACTTGGGGATCAGTCCCGATCTCAAGCGCGAGCTGTGTCCTACCGGCGTGATCGTGTTCAGCCGACAGGCTTCCTGCTTGTTCGTCACCTGCTTGTCAAGCGGCGCTTTACTTTGACTTTCGGCGATGCCTAGTATGTTAGGCATTATGAGGCTTAGTGCCTAAAATAATGGTCGTTCATAGGATGCTTCCCGGCGAAGTCGCCGCTCGCGTCCAGGAACTGGGTTATCGACTGCGCCTCGCCAGAACGCGCCGCGGAATGTCGATCGCCGAACTGGCCGCCAAGGCGGACATCAACCGTAACACCCTCAACGCGTTGGAGCTCGGCAAGCCTGGCGTAGCGCTGGGCGCTTACGTCACCGTGCTGTGGGCCCTCGGTCTCGACGAAACGCTGGATGGCGCGGCCCATCCCGACGCCGATACGCACGGAAAGACGCTCGAGGCTTCGCGTCGACCCGAACGCGTTCGCAAGATTCGGAAGCAGAAGAACGAGTATGACTTCTGAACGCCAGGCGTACGTCTACGTGCAGCTGCCCGGCACGTTGAGGACGGTCCCGGCAGCACTGCTGAAAGTC